>CAYJEC010000273.1:0-5056 GCA_964369025.1 uncultured Ideonella sp.
CAGTTGCAAGAGGAGGAGGCGCCCAGCCTGTCAGCGGGCATCCACTTGATCGCCGTGCAGAGCGCAGATGGCAGCCTGGTGGTCGGCGACTCCCACCATTCCGACCCCACGCCGGAACCGTTCGCCGACGAAGGGGTAGACCAACTGATCCTGCGTCACCTGCGCGAGGCGCTGAGCCTGTCGCACTGCGACATCGTTGAACGCTGGACGGGTGTCTACCCGACGGGTGCCGCCTCAGATTGCCTGATCGAAGCGCCGGACCCTGCAACTCGACTGGTCGTGGTGACCAGCGGAACCGGGGCCAGCACCGCCTTTGGAATTGCACAGGAGGTTTTCGATGGCTGGTGAACTGAAACACCTGGCGGCCGTGGTTTTTGACTGGGCCGGCACCGTGGTGGACTTTGGCAGCCACGCCCCAATGGGTGCGTTCGTCGAGTTGTTCAAGAGCCAAGGGGTGGACATCAGCATCGCCGAGGCACGCCAGCCCATGGGTCTGCCGAAGTGGGACCACATCCAGGCCCTCGGGCGCCAACCGCGTGTGGCGGACGCCTGGCATACCGCCCATGGCACTGCATTCTCCGATGTCGACGTCGACCGTCTCTACGCACTCTTCACGCCCATGAACATGGCTGCGGTGCCGAACCACGCTGAGTTGATCCCTGGGGTGACTGACCTGATGCACTGGCTGCGGCAGCGTGGCCTGAAGGTTGGATCGACCACCGGCTACAACCGCGAAATCATGGCCGTTCTGGCCCCGCTGTGTGCGGCTCAGGGGTTCGTTCCAGACAACCTGGTATGCGCGGGCGACGTGCCAGAGAACCGCCCGTCGCCTCTGGGCATGTACCGTTGCTTCCTGGATCTCCAGGTCTGGCCAGCGCACCGGGTGGTCAAGGTCGACGACACATTGCCGGGCCTGATGGAAGGCCGCCATGCGGGTTGCTGGACGGTTGCCGTGACGGCCAGCGGCAACGAGACCGGCCTCAGCCTGCAGGAATGGCAGGCGCTGTCGCCTGCTGCGCAGGCGATCCGAAGGGACGCCGCGTTTTCGCGCCTGGCAGACGCACAACCCGACTTCCGCGTGGACACCGTGGCTGAACTGCCTGGTGTGCTGGAAGAAATCGAGCATCGGCTGGTGGCCGGCTACTGGCCACGGCGCTGACTGCGGCCTGCGCTCAGACTGCAGCAACCCGGGATCTGAGCACAGCCAGACGACGACGGCCGCATGCGAGGTCCGAATGGGCCGATACAGATCACGCGCGGGGTGCCCGTTCGATGTTCATCGCCCTGTCACTCTCATGCCAGACCATCACGGGTTGCCCATGTCCCACTGCATGCCAGCAACCCAGGCTTGCCCTTCCAGCGCCAAGCCTGCCGCGGCGCGACACTCGAATGCGAGCCCCTGCACACCGCCTTGCCCCGTCGAATCAAGCAGCGAATTTGCGTCGCCGCTGGTCGTACCTCGCCGGGCGTGGTGCGATCGCAGTGATGTGGGTCGCCGTCCTGGCAGGCTGCTCACCGCAGTCGTTGCTCGTGAAGGCGGCTGCGGACCAGTTGGCTGGTCAGTCGGCTGCCGCCGAGGAGGATCTGGTGCTGGCGCGCGAGGCCAGTGCGTTCTACCTGAAGCTGTCAGAGTCGGTGCTGGCGCAGACGCCCGGGCACGTGCCGCTGGCCGAAGCAGTGGCGGGCGGATTCACCCAATACGCCTATGCGTTTGTGGCGTTCGAGGCCGAGCGCCTCGAAGCCACCAATGCCCGTGCGGCGCAAGCCCTGCGCGAACGGGCGAGTAGGCTGTACGGTCGGGCACAGCGGCACGCCCTGCGGGCCCTTGAACAGAACCATCCAGGTTTGGGTAGCGCACTGGCCGCCCCGGAGGCCTTGTTCCTTGAGCGGCCGCCCCGCCTGCCTGCCGACCAAGTGGGGCTGGCGTACTGGGCAGCCGCTGCATGGGGCGCCCACATCGCATTGTCGAAGGACCGGCCCGAATCGGTGGCGGATCTGCCGCAGGCCGTGCGCCTGGCGCGCCTGGCCTGGGAACAGAGCCCGGACCATGGCGAAGGTGCGTTGTCCTCCCTGATGGGCAGCTTCGAGGCCTCTCGCCCGGGCGGATCGACCGTGCTGGCCCGGGCCTACTTTGACCGCGCTCTGGCCGCAGGTAAGGGCCGGAACGCCGGCCCCTACGTCGCCATGGCAGAGTTGCTCGCCCAGCCAGCCGGGGATCGGGATGCATTCGAGTCACTGTTGCGGCTTGCGCTGGCTGCCAGCGCGACGCACCCTGGCCTCGCCAATGCCGTCATGCGCGAACGTGCGCAGTGGCTGCTGGACACTGCCGACGACCGCTTCTGACCACCACCCTTCCCCAGACCGCTCCACCCATGATCCTCAATCGTCGAAGCGCCACCGCGATCCTCCTGGCCAGCGGCACACCGTTGTGTTTGCAAGCCCAGGCCCCCAACGTTTCGATGCGTATCGGGACCCTGATTCCGAAGAACTCCCTCTACCACCAGCAACTGCTGGAGTTGGGCGAGGCCTGGCGGGCAGCCCAAGGCGGCAGCGCCAAGTTCGTCGTGTTCACCGACGGCAGCCAGGGTGGAGAAGCTGAGTTGGCCCGCCGCATGCGCATCGGCCAGTTGCAAGGTGCCTTGCTGTCGGTGGTGGGCTTACGCGAAATCGAGCCATCGATCAGTGCCTTGCAGAACCTGCCGATGCTGTTCCGCAGTTGGGAGGAAGTCGACCACGTTCGCGAAAAGATGCGCCCGGCCATGGAGCAGAAGTTTCTTGACAAGGGTTTTGTGGTGCTGGGCTGGGGCGACGCCGGCTGGGTCCGTTTCTTCTCGAAGGCGCCAGCCTTCCGGCCTGACGACTTCAAGGGCATGAAGTTCTTCGCCTGGGGCAGCGAGCCCGAGCAACAGGCCATCATGAAGAGCCTGGGCTACACGCCTGTTCCGCTGGAGACTGCAGATATCCTGCCGTCCATCCAGACGGGCATGATCAATGTGGTGCCGTCTACGCCGTACTTCGCGCTGGCCAGCCAGATCTTCAGCACGGCACCCAACACGCTGGAGATCAACTGGGCGCCAATTGTCGGCGCACTGGTCGTCACCCGAAAAGCCTGGGATGGCCTGTCGCCGGCTGGCCAGGCAGCGTTGCGCAGTGCCGGAGATCGCGCCGGTGTCCAGATGCGCTTGAAGGCGCGAGCCGAGGTGGACGAGGCCGTCGAGGCGATGAAAAAGCGCGGCCTGGTCGTCAACCGGCCGTCGCCTGAACAGATGCGCGAGTGGAACCAACTGGCGGACAAGCTTTACCCTCGCATCCGCGGCACGATGGTCCCTGCAGACACCTTTGACGAGGTTTTCCGGCACCTGACGGCCTTCCGTGCCGGCAAGGGCGGGTAAACCTTGGTCCAGGCCGGCATGACCTCACGCCTGAGTCTGGCGCGGTGGGAGGACGCCCTCTCGGCGCTGTCGCTTGCCTTGATGGTGACCGTCCCGTTGGTTGAGATCGCACTGCGGCCGATGCTTGGGGCAGGGATCGACAACGCCCCGGTGCTGGTTCAGCACCTCGGGCTGGTGTTGGCCATGTTCGGTGCGGTGGCAGCGGAGCGCCAGGGTCACCTGACGACGCTCGGCAGCAGCCTGGATCAACTCGGGGGCCAACGGGTACGGGCGGCCGTACAAGGGTTCGCCAAGGGCGGTTCATCGCTCCTCTGCGGGCTGTTGGCCATGGCGAGTTGGCGATTCGTGCAGAGTGAGATGGCCGCCGACCAGCCTCTGGCCTACGGCGTGCCCGTGTGGTGGGTGCAGGCCACCATGCCCCTGGGGTTCGGACTGCTGGGCGCGAAGCTCGGTGCCCGCTGTTCTGAGCGCCCCTTGGCCCGCGCAGCCTGTGCCGCGGGGCTCCCCATGGCGGGCTGGGCACTGGGGTGGGCGTTCGATGGAGTGGCCATGCCAGCAGGCCCAGGGCTGGTGGCCTTGTTGGCCCTGCTCCTTGCCGGAGCACCGGTCTTTGCCGTGCTGGGCGGTCTGGCGTTGGCGCTGTTCTGGCAGGACGCCTTGCCGCTGGCGTCGATACCGTTGTCGCACTATTCGATCACCGTGAACCCGTCGCTGCCGGCGTTGCCACTGTTTACCTTGGCCGGGCTGGTCTTTGCAAAGACAGGAGCAGCGCAGCGGCTGAGCAGGCTGTTCTTGGCGCTCTTCGGAGGCGCGGTCCGTGGCACGGTGATGGCGTCGGCCGTCTTGTGTTCTGCCTTCACGGCGTTCACCGGTGGCAGTGGGGTGACGATTCTCGCGCTCGGTGGGCTCTTGCTGCCCCTGCTTACCCGAGCGGGCTACCCGGAGCAGCGCGGCGTCGGTCTCGTCACCAGCGCCAGCGCACTGGGCGTTCTACTCGCGCCATCCGTGCCGCTCATCATGTATGCGGTCATTGCGCGGGTACCGATCAAGGACATGTTCCTCGCCGGGGTGCTTCCCGCAGGCGTGATGGTGATCTGCCTGCTGGTCGTTGGCGGCTACCTGCGTGGATCAGCCGGAGTTCCTGCCGGGAGTGACATGCCGCCACCTCAACCCGTGCCGTCGCGCGGATGGGGGGCGATCGGCAAGGCAGCGTGGGATGCGAAGTGGGAGTTGCTGGCGCCGTTGGTGGCGATCGGATCGCTCGTCGGTGGCTTGGCCACTCCTACCGAGAGTGCAGCCCTGACGGCTGCCTATGCGATCGTGACCCAGGCCGTCGCGCACCGTGACCTGGGCTGGCGCCTGCTCAGGGACTGCCTGGTGACCAGCGCACAACTCATCGGCGGCATCATGCTCATTCTGGGGATGGCTCTGGCACTGACCAACTACCTAGTCGACGCCGGCATCCCTGATTCGGCCATCGAGTTGGTGCAGGGTGTCGTGCCGAACCGCCTGGTGTTTCTCCTGGCGCTGTGCGTGTTTCTATGCCTTGCTGCAGCCCTGATGGAGATCTTTGCCGCCATCGTGGTGCTGGTGCCTTTGCTCTTGCCCCTGGCCCGAAGCTACGGCATAGATCCTGTGCACTTCGGCATCATCTTCCTGGCTGC
>CAYJEC010000274.1:0-5055 GCA_964369025.1 uncultured Ideonella sp.
CGAAGGTGCTGACCTCGCTGGTGACGGTCTTGAAACCGGCACAGCCGGCCAGGAGACCGGCAGCCAGCACTGCCAGGTCTCTGACTTCCTGCGCCACCACCGCAAATCCCTTCCCGGCCGCGCCGGCGCGTGAGGCCTCCACCGATGCGTTCAGTGACAACAGGCGTGTCTGGTAGGCGATCGCCTCCACCAGAGACACCACCCGGGCGATGTCCCGGCTCTTCTGCTGCAAGCCTTGCATGCGTTCCTGCAGAGCCGCCATCGACTTTCGGCTTCGCTGGGCGTCTGCGCGCACGTCGCGCATGTGCTCTGAAATCCGCTCGACCTCTGCTCCGCACAGGTTCATCGCCTCCATGAAACTGCGCGCGCGCTCGCCCACCTCACCAATGGAGCGACGGATGTCGCCTGTTCGGCCGGTCAGCCCCGCATTGCCAGTGGCCACCTCGCGCGAGGCATGGGAAACCGCAGCGACACCCTGCGTGACCGCCTCGAAGAGCGTCGACATGCGGCGGACCGAGGCCCGCAACGCGACCATGGCCTGGCCCACTTCGTCCCGTCCGCGAGCCTCCGGCTTGTCGCTCAGGTCGCCCTGGGCCAGTGCGTCGACCCGTTGCCCGAGTTCGCGCAGGCCGCCGCCAACGACCTTGTTCATGCAGACCAGCAGGTAGGCGACGCCACCCAGCCCCAGCACCAGCAGGGTTGCCGCCAGCAGGGCACTCTTCCGCGTTGCAGCGTCAATGCCCTGCAGGCGATTCACAGCAGCATCCAGCACCACCTGATGCAGAGCGCGCGTGGCGCCCAGAGCCGCGAGCGCTTCGGCGTCGTAGGCCGCCAGGTCGATACCGACGGTCACCACCATGTCCTGCTCGTTGGTGGCAGTCATCGATGCGGTGGCCACCTGCCTGGCGCGATCGTGAAAGGCACGCAGGCGGACGAGCGCCTGCCGTGTGGTGGCCACATCCACCAGGCCGGCGGACATCGCGGGATCGAGTTCCTGCTCGGCGGTCTCCAGGCGAAGCCGGTACTCCGCCAGGCTGTCGGTCAGCCGGCGGCCCTGAGCGGCACGGGCGTCGTCACTGTAGATGCGCGCACCCACGCCCTTGGCAAGTCGAATCAACTCGTCGATCGGCGGCAGGGGCTCCAGCCCACCGCGCAACAGGGCGTTCATCAATTCGTCGTCTTGACTGCCCGCGCTGGATACGCGAAGCAACCTGAGCCTCAGCACCTCGAGTTGATGGCTGTATTCATGCAATGCGCGCATCCGCGGCGGTGCGGCTTCCGGCTTGCCGGCAGACTTGTCGTTTCGCAGTTTGAGCGCAGCGTCACGGTGCTGTGCCGCCAGTGCCAGCTGGGCACTGGCCAAGGGTGGCAGGCCGGGCGATGCCCTGACACCTTCAATCAGTCTCCCGAACGAGGCCTCCTCCTCGGCGAGAGCTTTCTCCTGGGCCTTGATGCCGGCCTCGCTGTCCGACGAGGCGTGGAACATGGCCACCCGCAGCCCGGCATTGGCATCGAGTGTGCGCATCGCCTCGGCATACAGCGACATGCCCTGAATGGCACGCCCGGATGTATCCAGCGCTCCCTGGATGCGACGCCACTCGCTCTGTACCAGGTAGGCCAACGGCACCAACAGGCACACCAGCAGCAGCAACGCCTTGTTGCGGAACTTCAGGTTCTGGAGCAGGCGCACGCCTGGGGCCCAGACCCCGTGGTACTGGAAGATCTCCCGATAGGCAAGCACCCGGGCGGCGATGCGGCGTCGGCCAATACTGCTCATGTCTGCCTTACTCAATTCAATTGCCAGCGGAGGGCCTCGAATGCAGGCACCCCGTTCTTGCCCACTACATCGGCAGAACTCGGCAAAACTGAGGTGATGCTAGGTGCGCAGCCCTCTGAACAAGCCTTGAAATGCCCGCCCAAGCGGAGTCAATTCAAACGTTTGTAGGCGCAGCGGCCTCTACATACTGGTGACAAGTGACCGATAACCGATGTGTCCGACGGGCAAGCCGTTCCCCTGCCCGGCGGCGCTGCGTCAACTTCACATCCCAGTTCCTGGAGCCGCCCGCATGACAGTTCACTCCGCCGGCAACGCCCGAACGCCTGTCCCCGCCTCGCGGGCCGGGTGGCGTGGTGCCGCCGGCGCCGCACTGGCGGCCGCCGTGGTGTCGGCTGCCACTGCGCAAGGTTGGCCCTGGGCCGCCGCCGCGGTGGCGTCAGCCGCGCTGGCGGGCGCCCTGATCCGGCCACGACAGCAGGCCGCGCCCTCCGCTCCGCTGGTTCATACGCAGGCCAGCGGTCTGGCTCGCCAGGTGGTACCGGTGTGGGAGCGCAATGTCAGCAGCGCCAGGCTGCATGCCGAGCAAAGCATGTCGGCATTGACCGAGAGTTTCGGCGCCATCATGGGGCAGATGGACCAGGCCCTCCAGGGCACCACGGCGGGCTCCGTCATCGACGGAGAGACGGTGGACATGCTGGTGGAGCGCCACCAGCCCGAGATCAACGAGTTGCTCGCCACGACGCGGGAGATCGCCGCCGTCAAGAACGACATGCAGGCCGGCGTGCAGAACCTGATGGAGTCCCTGGTCGAGACAGCCCGCTTGTCCAAGGAGGTCCAGGCCATCGGCCGTGCCACCCACTTGCTGGCGCTCAACGCGTCGGTTGAGGCAGCGCGCGCCGGCACCAGCGGTGGTGCCAGCGCCGCGGGCTTCGCTGCAGTGGCCCACGAGGTGCGCATGCTCGCGGGTCAGTCACGCGATGCCGGGCAGGCACTGGCACGCCACCTGGCACGCATGCAGGAGCGCGTGCACGCGATGAAGCGCCAAGGCGATCGCCTTGACAGCGACGACGACGAATTGAGCCTGCAAGCCGAACAGCGGGCTCGCGCGCTCGTGCGAGCGTTGCTGGGCAGCCTGGCGGAGGTGTCACGCTCGCAGCAGAACCTGCATCAGGCCGGCCATCTGGTGCAAACCGAACTCGAACGCATCCTGATGAGCCTTCAGGCACAAGACCGCTTCAGCCAGATGCTGGGTTCGGTCACCGAGGACATGTCACGTATGCACGCGTGGCTCGAAGGGGCCGACGACGAGGCCGCCGTGTCGGCCAACAAGTGGCTGGAACGGCTGGACTCCACCTACACGATGGAAGAGATGCGGTCCAGCCACCACGGCACCACGCAGGTTGAGAAGGCCGCCGAGGTTGAATTTTTCTGACAAGCGAATTTTGTAGGAGCAATGCAATGAGCAAGACCATCATGGTCGTCGACGATTCCGGGAGCTTCCGGACCGTGGTGAAACTGGCCCTGCAGAAGGCAGGCTTCGCCGTGGTGGAGGCCGTGGACGGCAAGGATGCAGTGTCCAAGCTGTCTGCGCAAAAGCTCAACCTCATCGTCTGCGACGTGAACATGCCCAACATGGACGGGCTGAGCTTCCTGCGCCACCTGAAGGCCACGGCCGCCTACAAGTTCACCCCGGTGATCATGCTGACGACCGAGTCGCAGGAGGCCAAGAAGAACGAGGGCCGCGCTGCCGGTGCACGTGCCTGGATCACCAAGCCATTCCAGCCGTCCCAGTTGGTTGACGCGGTCACTCGGCTGTGCGTCTGAGCCCTGCCAAGGAACCGACACCATGACAACCCTGGCCCTGACGGGCGAGTTGACCATCAACGAGGCCGCGGCGAAGCGCGAGACCCTGCTGCAGTGGGTGGCGGACGAGCCTGCCGGCACCGACCTGGACCTTTCAGCCATCGAAGCCTGCGACAGCGCTGGGGTGCAGTTGCTGCTGGCCTTACGCCGAACACTCGCCGAGCGGGGCCACGGGCTGAAGCTTCGCGCCGCACCGGATTGCGTCGCAGCCACCTTGGCCACATACGGGCTGGCCGCCGACACGTTCCACGAGACGAAAGCCTGAAGGCATGAACCACGACGACGAAGAGATCCTCGCGGTGGCCCGTGCCGGCTTCCTCGACGAAGCCATCGACATGCTGCGCCAGTTCGAACAGGCGCTGCTGATCATGGAGTCCGACCCGCGGGACGCCGAGAACCTCAACGCCGCCTTCCGGGCCGCCCACACCATCAAGGGAACCGCCGGCTTGTTCGGCTTCGACGCGGTCGTCCACTTCACCCACGAGGCGGAGACCCTGCTCGAATCCTTGCGATCAGGCCAGCTTTCGGTCAGCGAGCCGGTGATCGCCTTGCTGCTGCGCAGCCGCGATCAGATGGAGCACCTGCTCGAAGAGGTTCGCACCGGCGAGAGCGACCCCGCCGTCGCGGCCACCAGCCAGAGCCTGGGTGCGGAGCTGCGTGCCGCCATGGGTGGCGCCGAGGCGGCAGAGCTGCTGCCGGAAGCCACCACCCATGCGGCCGACCCGGCCACGTCGGGCGGCGGCGCCTGGCACCTGTCGCTGCGCTTCGGCAGCGACGCGCTGCGCAATGGGCTGGATCCGCTGTCCTTCATCCGCTACCTGGATACGCTGGGGCAGGTCAGCCAGATCGATTTGTGCAGCGACGCCATCCCGCTGCTCGATGCGCTGGATCCTGAGAGCTGCCACATTGCCGTCGAGATCCGTTTCGAGAGCGCGGCCTCGAAGCCCACCATCGAGCAGGTCTTCGATTTCTGTGCCGACGACTGCGACGTCGCTGTGCTCCCTCCGGACGCCCCATGGGCGGACCGGGCCGCCTTGCTTCAGCGCCGCGCAGATACCGACGCCACGCGGGCCAAACTGGCTGCTGTCTGGCAGCGCATGGGCTGGCGCGAGCCCGACGCGCCGCCAGCGACGGCCGAGCCAGACTCCACCGCGACCGCCGCCACCTCGTCTGCCACCACCACGGCACAGCGCGAGCGCCGCAACGTCGAACGCCGCGCCGCCGAGGAGTCGAGATTCGTCAAGGTACGCGCCGACAAGCTCGACAGCCTGATCGACCTGATTGGCGAACTCGTCATCGCCAGTTCCGGCGCTCAACTGGCGGCGCACATCGAGCAGTCCGCCGCCATGATGGAGGCCGCGCAGCGCATCAGCGATCTGGTCGAGGAGGCCCGGGACGGCGCCCTGGCCCTGCGC
>CAYJEC010000275.1:0-5052 GCA_964369025.1 uncultured Ideonella sp.
GAGGCGCTGTCTGTTGCCAGAAGGGAGTTGTAGGCGACATTGCCGCCCACCAGGAACAGGCAGACGAGGGCCTTGTAGCCGGAGGTGCCGGCTGCGGCCGCGGGGCCCATGGCAGCCAGGCTGAGGCCGAGGCTGCCAAGCCCGGCCAGGGCCGGTTGGGTCAGGCCAAGTGCTGCGCCTCGGCGCAGCAACTCGCGGCGGGTGGGGTTCGAAAGCGGGGGGGTCATGGGTAGGCCTCGTCGATGCGCGCAGGCATCACTTCTGGACAATGAATTCGGGCGTGACCAGGGTCACGGTCACCGCGGTCAGAGCGCGGTTGATCTTGGCCTTGTCGATCAGGGCCTGGCCGCCGCCGTTCTTCTTCAGCGGCGGGATCACCACGGAGGTGACGGCCGCCAGTTGCTCGGCGCGCATCTCGGGGTTGACGAAGCCACCCAGCAGTTTGGAGTTGACCAGGTCGACCAGGACCTCGGGCTGGTCGGCCAGCGCGACCTCACCGCTCAGATCCACCTGCAGGTCAGGCCTTGCGGCCTTGCCATCGACACCCTTCTGGCCGACGCCGTTCATCACGACATAGCGCATGAAGTTGGCGTACCCGGCCACGCTGGATTCGTCGGTGATTTGCATCTCCGGCAAGGTCAGGCCGAGGCTGGCGGCCTCACCGCCAGCCGGCACGTAGCCAGGCCGGAAGAAATTGAAAACGCTGGGCGACCTCAGCGGGGTCTGCGCCAGTTGAAGGCCCGGATCGTCCGTCGACACCATCAGCACCTTGCCGCTGTCCGAACGGGCATCGAAGGCGCGCAGAAAGGCCGTCAATCGCAACACGGGCTCGCGCACTTTGCCGTAGGTGGGGCCGTTGGAGAACCTGGGCAGGCGGGCCTCGTTGTCCAGCAGGATGGCGCGCACCACTGCCTTCAGGTCACCACGCACGCCGCTGCCGTTGTTGGCGAACACTCGGGCGACCCGGGCCACATAGGCCGGGCTGGGCGCGCTGGTGACCAGGCGCTGGATCAACTGGCGGCTGACGAACGGTCCGACGTTGGGGTGTGCAAACAATGTGTCCAGCGCGACCTTCAGGCTGGCCGCCGGGTCGGCGGTGGCTTGCACGGGCACGGTCACGCCGAGAAATCGCTTCTCGTTGGTGGCGTGAAACTGCGGATAGCCCTGCATCGCCTTGGTCATGCGCTGAGGGTCGCGCCAACCTTCCACGCCGTTGAAGCGTTCGTTCGAGGTGTCCGGGCCGCCCCATGAGAAGCCGGTGAACACCTTGGCCATGCCGACGATGTCGGCCGCGCCATAGGATTCCAGCGGGTTGCCGTTGGCATCCACGCGAACGGTTCCGTCGGTGTTGAGTTGGTGCAGGCCGATGGTGAACAGCTGCATCACCTCGCGGGCGAAGTTCTGGTCGGGCACGCGGCCGATGACCAGATCCTCCTTGCGATTCTTCAGGTGCGACAGGTACTGGCCCATGGCTGGGTGCATGGCGACATCCTGCAGCAGCGTGCGGAAGTTGCCGAAGGCGTTCCTGGCCAGCATGTCGTTCCAGCCGGCGACCGATTGGGCGCGCTCATTGCCCAGATCGGCCAGTGAGACGACGAAGATCTGCGACAACGCGAACACCATGCGTTGGCGCAACTGATCGTCGGCCTGCAATGCCTGCTGGTAGAACGACGAGATCACGCTGGGCGCGCCCGCTGAGTCGTTGTGGCGCCGGGCCTTGGCGGCAGCATCGTCTGCGTTCCAGCGGGCCAGATGGACGGCGCGGGCGGGCATGGCCAGCTGGTCGTCGACCCACGCCGCCGCGCCCAATCCGGTCACGCGGCTGATCTCGGCCTCGGTGGGGCCGAAACTGGCCTGGGTCAGCAGACGATAGGCGTCCAGGCGGGTCGTGCCTTGCGGCTTCACGGCCTGGGCGTTGGACGTTCGTTCCGAGTCGGCCGTGGTTTCGGTGGCGGCGGGGTCGCCAGCACCGCCGCAGGCCGCCAGCCAGATCGAGGCGGCGAGGACACTCAGGCGACCGGCGTGCTTCGCCGGGCCTCGCGCCATGGCGAGGAATTGATGCATTCGATCTCTCAATTCAGTGATGCCGAAGCGCAAAGAGCGCCAGCTTGAACCGAGTATCGACGGACTCAATAGGCTGTTAAGCGGGTGCAGTTCCCGAATTTGTGACCGTCTGCGCCAGTCGTGAACCTGTCAACGGAGTGGGCAAAAAGTCGGTACCCGCATGGTGAAGGTTAGGTTCGACAGGCCCGTCTACTCTGACCCACAGGGGACCACTAAGAGGTCCAGCTCGGTGGCGCCGTCGTTGCTCTTCTTCTTGCCTTGGCTCGGGTTTACAAATTCTTGCACTTCGCATCGCCGCGCGATGCCGAATTCGCGGCCCTCAGACAGCACCTTGGCCAGAAGCGCAACGCCCGCCGTGCGCCTTTCGGGGCTCACGGCGGGCTGCGGGGAGGAAGAACGTCAGTCGATCAGGCCGAGTTGCTTCATGCGCGAGATCACTGCGTCGGCGGCCTGCTCGGCGTTCAGCAGCGTGGTGTCGACGCGCAGTTCCGGCGCCTCCGGGGCCTCGTAAGGGCTGGTGATGCCCGTGAAGTTGGCGATCTCGCCGCGGCGTGCCTTCTTGTACAAGCCCTTGACATCGCGGTCCTCGGCCACGTTCAGCGGGGTGTCGACATGCACCTCGATGAACTCGCCACCGCCCAGCAGGTTGCGCGCCATCGCACGCTCTGAACGGAACGGCGAAATGAACGCGGTGAGCACGATCAGGCCAGCGTCGACCATCAGCCGCGAGACCTCGGCCACGCGGCGGATGTTCTCCACCCGGTCGGCCTCGGTGAAGCCCAGGTCCTTGTTCAGGCCATGGCGGATGTTGTCGCCGTCAAGCAGGTAGGTGTGGCGGCCCATGGCGTGGAGCTTCTTCTCCACCAGGTTGGCGATGGTGGACTTGCCGGCACCCGACAGGCCGGTGAACCACAGCACGCCGGGGCGCTGGCCCTTCGCGGTGGCACGGGCGGCCTTGTCCACGTCCACATGCTGCATGTGGATGTTGTGCGAGCGGCGCAGCGCGAAGTGCAGCATCCCCGCACCGACCGTGTTGTTGGTCAGGCGGTTGATCAGGATGAAGCCGCCGGTGTCGCGATTGACCGTGTACGGGTCGAAGGCGATCGGGCGGTCCAGCGCGAGGTTGACGACACCGATTTCGTTCAGCCCCAGCTGCTTGGCGGCCAGGTGCTCCATGGTGTTGACGTTGACCTTGTACTTCGGCTCCGTGATCGAGGCGGTCACGGTCTGGGTGCCGATCTTCATCAGGAACGAGCGGCCCGGCATCATCGGCTCGTCGTGCATCCAGACCAGTGCGGCTTCGAACTGGTCGGCCACTTCGGCGGGCGAGTCGACGCCCGAAATCACGTCGCCACGCGAGATGTCGATCTCGTCTTCGAGCGTGATGGTCACAGACTGGCCGGCCACAGCCAAGGGCAGGTCACCGTTGAGCCTGACGATGCGTGCCACCTTGCTCTCGCGGCCCGAAGGCTGGGCCCGGATCTTGTCGCCCGGCTTGACCATGCCGGCGGTGATCACGCCGCAGAAGCCGCGGAAGTCGAGGTTCGGGCGGTTGACCCACTGCACCGGCAAGCGGAAGGCTTCCTTCTGCAGGCGTTCTTCGTCGACCTCGCAGGTTTCCAGGAAGCCCATCAGGGTGGGGCCGTGGTACCAGGGCGTCTTCTCGCTGGCCACCAGCATGTTGTCGCCCTTCAGGCCGGACAACGGGATGCTGGTGACGTCGCTCAGGCCGATCTGCTTGGCGAACTCGCGGTACTCCTCGTTGATCTGGTCGAAGACCTTTTGCGAGTAATCGACCAGGTCCATCTTGTTGATGGCCAGCACGACCTTGCGCACGCCGATCAGGCTCACGAGGTAGCTGTGGCGGCGGGTCTGAGTGAGCACGCCCTTGCGAGCGTCGATCAGCACCACGGCGACGTCGGCGGTCGATGCGCCGGTGATCATGTTGCGGGTGTACTGCTCGTGGCCCGGGGTGTCGGCGACGATGAACTTGCGGCGGTCGGTCGAGAAGAAGCGGTAGGCCACGTCGATCGTGATGCCCTGTTCGCGCTCGGCGGCCAGGCCGTCGACGAGCAGAGCGAAGTCGATGTCACCGCCCTGGGTGCCCCACTTCTTGGAGTCGTTCTCGATGGCGGCGAGCTGGTCCTCGAAGAGCATCTTCGATTCGTACAGCAGGCGACCGATGACGGTGGATTTACCGTCGTCGACCGATCCGCAGGTGATGAAGCGCAGCAGGCTCTTCTTCTCGTGCTGCTTCAGGTACTTTTCAATGTCGGTGGAGATCAGGTCCGATTGGTGGGCCATGACAGTTCCTTCAAAAATTCGGTGACTTTGTTCAAGCTGTCGGGAGGCGAGGGTTTCCCGAGCCAACCCGAAGCCCCCTTGGGGGGCAGCGACGGGAGGAGCGTGGGGGCCTTAAAAATACCCTTCTTGCTTCTTCTTCTCCATCGAGGCCGCGGCATCGTGGTCGATCATGCGGCCCTGGCGCTCGGAGGTCTTGGTCAGCAACATTTCCTGGATGATCGAGGGAAGCGTGTCCGCCTCCGACTCGACGGCGCCCGACAACGGGTAGCAGCCCAAGGTGCGGAAGCGCACGCTTTTCATCATCGGCACTTCGCCATCGCGCAGCGGCATGCGATCGTCGTCCACCATGATCAGCGTGCCGTCGCGGTCCACCACCGGGCGCTTGGCCGCGAAGTACAGCGGCACGATGGGCACGTTCTCAAGGTAGATGTACTGCCAGATGTCGAGCTCGGTCCAGTTCGAGATCGGGAAGCAGCGGATCGACTCGCCCTTCAGCTTGCGGCCGTTGTACAGGCGCCAGAGTTCAGGGCGCTGGTTCTTCGGGTCCCAACGGTGCTGGGCCGAACGGAACGAGAAGATCCGCTCCTTGGCCCGGCTCTTCTCCTCGTCGCGGCGGGCACCGCCAAAGGCGACGTCGAAGTTGTACTTGTCCAGCGCCTGCTTCAGCCCTTGTGTCTTCCACAT
>CAYJEC010000276.1:0-4787 GCA_964369025.1 uncultured Ideonella sp.
CTGGTGGCCGTGCAAACGGGCCGCTACCACAAGCCCGCCAACGATTCGGCCGCCCTGCCCGAGAAGCGCGCCGTCGCGGTCGAGCGGGCGCTGGTGCTGTCGTCGATGAAGAAGCGCAAGCGCGCAGCGGATATCGTCGACACCACGTTCGAGGACAACCAGCGCCTGTCGATCGACTACGAAGGCGTGTTCGACGATGCCGGCGACTTCCAGCCGGCCGTCTGTGACCGGTTGGCCGCCTTCATCGGAGTGGACAACCACTTCGAGCGCCAGCCGGCGCTGAAGAAGGTGATCGACGAGCCGCTGTCGGCTGTCATCTCGAACTACGAAGAGATCCGCGATCTCGAGACCATGGCGCTTTGACGCGCTGAACCCGGCGCCGCAGCGCGGCGCCGGTGGCTCCCACCACAGAAACGACTTGCGCGGAGCGCGGTGCGCGACGCCCAT
This sequence comes from uncultured Ideonella sp., assembly GCA_964369025.1. Taxonomy (GTDB): domain Bacteria; phylum Pseudomonadota; class Gammaproteobacteria; order Burkholderiales; family Burkholderiaceae_C; genus Ideonella. The sequence goes on from CAYJEC010000276.1 coordinate 448, forward strand.
GCCTGATGAAACCACCGTTGATTGTCATCTGCACCCATCACAAGACCGGCTCGGTCTGGATGGCCAACATCTTCCGTGCCATCCGGCGGCACGAAAAATTGCAGATTCACAGCAAGTCGCAGGCTGATTTGCCGGCTGGCACCGACGTCTTCCTTCAGGATCACAGCAAGGTCGATCTCAAAGCCCTGAAAGCGCGTTTCCCCAAGCGTGGCGTGCGCGCCTTGCATGTCATCCGCGACCCGCGCGATGTGGTGATCTCAGGCTGCTTCTACCATGTGAAGACCGTGGAGCGCTGGGCCAACAACCCGAAGAAGGAATTCGGCGGCAAATCCTATCGCGACGCGATCAGCGCCCTGCCGACCGACCACGACAAGCTGGTCTTCGAGATGGACCACACGGCGGGCAAGACCATTCGCGAGATGCTGGCCTGGGACTATGGCAACAACCTGGTGCACGAGGCCCGCTACGAAGACCTGATCGTCGACCGTGAGCTCAAGCATTTCCAGCCCATCATGGCCTTCCTCGGCTTCGAGGGGGAGCGCCTGGAAACGGCGCTGAAGTATGTGCGCGAACTGTCGCTGTTCGGCGGTGCCGCTGGCTCGGACCCGGCCGATCACATCCGCTCGGGCGAGGGGCGCCAGTGGGTGCGCACCTTCACCCCAGAACTCAAGGCAGAGTTCAAGCAGCGTTTCCCGGATGCGCTGCAGCGCCTGGGATACGAGATCACCTCCGACTGGTGATGTCGCTGGGGCTCCGCGGCGCTGAGGGCGCCGGGCCTCAGCTGGTGCTGTAACCGAAGAGCTCGAAGTCGCGCGCGAAGCGCTCCCGCACGGTGGCCAGGGCCAGCGCAGACAACTCAGGGGACGACTTCTTCTCGGTGCTGGTGTTGCGCACCTCCAACGGCACACTCACCTCGAGCTTTTCGCAGATCTGGGCGAAGTCCTGCTCGATGGTTTCAACCTTGCCCACATGGTCGACGATCAGGTGGCCCGACGCGTTGCACACGCTCTGCCACTGCGGTTGCGCTCCGGCATCGGACCAGGTCAGCGGGTGCAGGGCGAAGTCACTGAAGGAACCCGACTCCAGGGCCGCTGCCACCGCCTTGTAGCGAAACGGCGGGCGGTCCGGCCACTGGCCGTTGGCCTCGAAATTGCGACGCTCGTCGTCGGTCAGCTCGGTGTTGTGCGCCAGCTTCAGGGCATAGGCGTACAGCGAATGAAGGCGGTCGATGGGGTGGCGAACGAAAGCGAACTTGAAGAAGCGTGCATACATCTGCTCCCCCAGGAACCCTCGTGCCTCCAGAGCGGTGCTGTGCTTGTTCAGGCCGATGGCGCGCTTGAAGAACTCCTGGTACTTCTCGCCGCTCTTGGTCGACCCCAGCACGATGTCGTTGTGCCGCAGCGATTTGGCAAGCGCCACCTCGATGCTCGTGCCCGCGCACTTGTGAATATGCACGAACACGTAGCGCTTGTTCAAGGAAATGATCATCGATGTTTCTTTCGCACGCTTTGTGTCGCTGCGCTCTCGCTATTATCTGTGACTGAACATTGGAGCCGAGATCCGTGATCGTCAACCATACCCACAAATTCATCTTCGTTCACGTTCCCAAGTCCGCCGGCACCTCGGTCACGCAGATGTTCAGCGAGTACAGCAGCTACCGTGACCTCGAGGTCGGCGGCACGCCGCTGGGCGAAGCCTTGCAGAACGAGTTCAAGAAGCGCTTCGGGTTGACCAAGCACGCCACCGCAAGCGAGATCCGCGCCATCGTCGGCGACGAACTCTGGAAGGCCTACTTCTCCTTTGGCATCGTGCGCAATCCGTATGCCCGGGCGCAGAGCACTTTCCATTTCATGAAGCGCTGGCGTGGCAACAAGGAAATGGACAGGCTGAAGTTCATCGAGAACATGCCCGACTTCCGCACCTTCGCCCTGTCGCCCAAACTCAAGCGCAAGCAGTACCACCGCCTGCTCTGGTCGCAGACCCAATGGCTGTGCGATGACGCCGGCAAGTTGTTGGTCAGCCAAGTCGGGCGGCTCGAATCGCTGGATGCCGACCTGGCCCGCATCCAGACCCAGATCCCCGGCCTGCCAGTACGCCCCACGCAGGCGGCGCTGGAGGCACCCAAGCGCAACAAGAGCGACGCCGACGACGAAGCCCTCACCCAGTTGCTGCGTGACGAGCCGGAGGTCGAGCAAGCCTTGTACGAGGCCTACAAGGACGACTTCACGAACTTCGGCTACCCGCGTTTCACGCGCTGAACCCGACCCACCAGCCAATAAAGCAGGACCCACCGATGCTGGATTTCGAGATCATTCGAAAGTGGTGCGAGCAAAGCCGCCCCTTGTTCATTGTTGGCCTGGCACGCTCGGGCACCTCGATGCTGCAGGTCGCGTTCGCGCAGCACCCGACGATGTTCGACATCGCCAACTGCCGAGAGACCTTCATCTTCCTGCGCCCGCGCCAGCCCTATGTGGACCCGATCCACTTCCCCACCCGGGCCTACCTGAAGGGCCGGCCCAACCTGATCGGGCTGCGCGAGATGGTGGCGGCCCACGAGAAGGAGCATGGCGAGTTGTCCGAGGCCGACTCGATCCGCGCCTTCTTCTGGTACGCCGGCACCCATGTCTACCCCGGCCGCCATCCGCTGGAGAAGACCCCAGGGCACTTGCGCAAGCTGGAGTTGATCTTCGAGATCTTCCCCAAGACCAAGATCCTGGTCTGCAGCCGTGACCCGGCCGACGTGGTGGCCTCTTACCGCAAGCGCCTGACCAAGGCCAAGGAAGAAGGGCTGCCGCCCGAGAAGACCGATTGGCTCGACAAGGGTGTCGACGAGATGATCGGGGTCTTCGATCGCTTCACCAAGCTGGTGAACGAGGCGGTGCCAGCGCACGGCAAGGACATGTTCATGGCGCCCTACGACTGGCTGATCGATTCGCCCGAAGGCTCGATCCGCGAGATCTGCAAGTTTGCCGGCATGGAGTTCGTGCCTTCTATGGTGGCGTCTGAGGCCAAGGGCTCCAAGGAAGAGGGCGTGTCGGAGAAGGCGCATGCGATCCAGAAGCGAGCCTCCGACGCCCACAAGGTGCTGAGCGCCGACGAAATTGCCAGGATCCAGGCGGCCTGCGGGCCCTGGATGGATCAATGGAACCGGCCCGGCGCGCTCGCCTGAGCCCGGTACTCACCCCGAACCCGAACACAACCATCACCCCGCGCCGGAGCACACCGTGGCCGTCTATTCGGAACAGCATCAGTACATCTTCTTCGCCAATCCGCAGACCGCGAGCAAGGCGATCTCTCTGACCCTGCGCAACAAGCTCGGCGGGGTGTCCTTGCCCGACCGCGAGATCACCCGCAGTGGCAAGACGGTCGCCCTCCTGCACCACACGACCTACAGCCAGATCCTGGCTGCCGGGCTGTTGACCGAAGCCCAGCTGGAGAAGCTGTTCAAGGTCACCTGCGTGCGCAACCCGTACGATCAGTTGGTGAGCAAGTACATCAAGTACTGCGCCCGCCAGGGCGACGACCCGAGCCGCTACCCCTGGCTGGAAGGCGTGCAGAGCGCATCACCCGACAACAGCTTCCCGCAGTGGCTGGCCTGGCTCAGCAGACATTTCGAGGAGATCGACAAGATCGCCACGGGCACGCTCGAGTTTCTGAACCATGCCGATCTGGTGATCCGCTTCGAGGCGCTTCAGGCCGGCTTCGACGAGTTCCTGCGCCACATCGGCATCACCGAGCCGATGTCGGTCGCCGAGCACAACATCACCAAGGCACGCGCCGAGGGCGGCGCGACGGCACCCGACGCCGGGACCTTGAAGAAGAAAAAGAAGAACTACACCGAGTACTACGACGACGAGTGCGTGAAGGTGGTGGAGAAGCTCTACGAGCCAGTCCTGACGCGCTTCAACTACCGTTTCGGGGCCTGACGCGGTGTACGCGCCGGCCGCAGCCGGCCGGACGCGAGGCTCACTCGGCGTCGTCGTCGGGGGAGGGCTTGGCCTTCGGGGCCTTGGCCTTGCCGGCTGCGGCCTTGGGGCCCGTCGCCGGCTTGGGTGCCTTGGCCTGCGCCGTGGCCGCGCCTGCGGCAGTGGCGGCCTTGTTCTTGCCGCCGGCCTTCTGTGCGCCGCTGGCCTCGCCCTTGGCAGCATGCTTCTCGGTGCGTGCCTGGCGCTTCTGCTCGCGTTCGGCCTTGCTCAGCTTGGGCTTGTCATCGTCCTCGCCGCCCGCCTTCTTCTGGCCGTGCAAGCGGGCGAGCTTGATGAGGGCCTCGTTGGCCTCGGCGCCGCTGTTGCAGAAGAACACGCGACCCGGGCCCGCAAACTTGACGATGCGCCGGGCGA
>CAYJEC010000276.1:4797-5043 GCA_964369025.1 uncultured Ideonella sp.
TCGGCCTTGCTCAGCTTGGGCTTGTCATCGTCCTCGCCGCCCGCCTTCTTCTTGCCTTCGCCCCCCTTGGTGCCCGCCTCGGCGGCCGGGGCGGTGTAGCCGAACAGCTTGTTGATCAGCGCTTCGCGCTTGGCCACCAGGCGCAGGCTGGGCGCGTCGTAGAAGCGGGCGATGGCGGCCGCATCGGCGCCACTGCGCTCCTTGAGTGCGTCCACTGCGGCGGATTGCTCGGCCGACAAGGGGACA
>CAYJEC010000277.1:0-5035 GCA_964369025.1 uncultured Ideonella sp.
CGGACCAGGTGACGAACCTGGCGCATGTGGAACTCCTTTGAAGCGGTGGAAGGACAGTTCCAGTTCACCGCATACCGGCTCCCCAGTCATCACGAAACCATCACGAGTGCAGCACACATCGACCACTGGCGGTCGCCCAGGAGAGCCGATTTCGTTGCAGCGCGGCTGGCGCTCAGCTCAGCGTCCGCGAAGAAGACAATTCAGGACGCATCTGGAGTTGTCAGAATGGTGCGTGCGTTGCCCCGTCGGAGAATTGCATGAAGAGCACTTGTGAAGACGTGATGTTCCTGCGCGCGGCTGCTGTGCGCCATGTTGCGCGACTGATGCGGTTCCATGGGTGGGCGTGCTGGAAGGCGATGTGCTTCGCCTTGTTTTTCCTGGGCGGACCCAGGGTGGCGCTGGGACAGGCCTGGACACAGATCCCTCAAAGTGGTGCTGTGACCAGCGTCGCTGTCGCGCCCGACGGGAGCCTGGTGGGCGTGGGCACGGACACACTGCTTTATACGCGCGCCACCCTGAACAGCAACTGGGTGAAGGTTCCAGACAGCGGCGCGGTCATTGCCGTCACGTTCCTGCCGGATGGAAGCCTGCTGGGCGTGGGTACCGACAAGCAACTCTATACCCGTGCAACCCTTGCCAGCGTTTGGAAACTGGTACCCGGTAGCGGGTCGGTCATCGGCGTGTCGCACATGCCGGACGGAACTGTTGTCGGTATAGGAACAGACCGCTTTCTGTGGACTCGTGCAACGCTCAACAGCGAATGGAAGCAGGTTCCAAGAAGCGGTGCCGTGATCGGCATTGCGGTCTTGCCCGATGGCGCCATTCTCGGTGTGGGAACGGACAAGGCCTTGTGGACACGTGCCAGCCTGACCGGCGACTGGGTCCAGATTCCCAACAGCGGCTCTGTCATCAGCGCAGCCGTACTGTCGGACGGGCGCGTTCTCGGCGTGGGCACCGACAACGCGTTGTGGACCCGTGCAAAGGTAGGCGGCGCCCCTGGTGCCGGCCCCGGCGTAACGTCAACGGGCTCACCGCCCTCGAATGCCAGCGGTGACAGTTCCCCTCCCGCACCATGGGTCGCACGTTCGTTCACCGGCAACTACCTTCCGCTCGCGGGCCAGGCGGAGGTCTGGAGCAACCCCAAGCCCTTCAGGTCAACCGCCGGCGACATGACGGTTCAGTCGCGCTTCATGGGCCAAAAGGGAACCACTTGCAGGTTTGAAGTTCAGTTCAACAACGTCAGCGCCAAGGCGCTGGATAGAGGCGTCGTTCTGAGCCGGCCGGGCAAGGCTGCGGTGAGTCAGTACGACACTGTCTTGCGTGCCCGCCTGGCCCCTGGCGCCAGCGTTGCCTACGGCACCGAAGTTCGCGAATGCCCCCCGACCTGGGGCGAGACCAAAGACATGACCAATTGTGCTGAATGTGAGCCCACCGTCTACTTCGTTGCGCAGTGAGCACAACGCAGCCACGTTGGATTCGATCATGGGGCTTCACAGTGGGCTGGCCCGGCAGCGATGGTCCGCACGCCCCCCTATGTCGTTGGACACCTTCCTCGGGCGCTTCGCGCAGAATCGCCAGCTTGGCTCCGCCCTGCGGAGACACCCACCGCCGTTGCATACCCACCAGGAGCACCCAAGCCATGAGCATGTCCAACCTCCGATTGCACCGCTGGCCGCTGGCCGCGCTGGCCGTGGCCTGCGGCTCGGCCATGGGTGCGCAGATCAATGCCGATCTTGCCGAGGCAGTGCGGCGCGACGGCCGGGCCGAGGCGCTGATCGTGCTGAAGGATCAGGCGACACCGGCTTTGGCTCCGCTCCCGCCAGGGGCCGACTACAAGGCCCGCCGCCGCGCGTTGGTCGACGCGCTGCGCGCACGCGCCGATGCACAGCAGCGTGACCTGCGCGCCTGGCTCGACGCGCGTGGCATTGCCTACCGCCCGTTCTGGATTGCGAATCTGGTCTACGCCAAGCTCTCGGCGGACGATCTGGCCGAACTGGCCGCGCGCCGCGATATCCGCCGGGTCGAGCCGAACCCGGCCATCGCGGTGTCCCTGCCGCGGCCCAGCGTGGCGCGGCCACCGGCGGCACCGGAGGGCACGCAGGCCATCGCCTGGGGCGTGGACAAGATCAAGGCGCCGCAGGTCTGGGCCGCTGGCTACACCGGCCAGGGCGTGGTCATCGCCGGCCAGGACACCGGCTACCGCTGGGACCACCCGGCCCTGAAATCCCAGTACCGGGGCTGGAACGGCAGCAGCGCCGACCACAACTACAGCTGGCACGACGCCATCCACAGCGCCAACAGCAGTTGCCCCGCGAACTCGCCCCAGCCCTGTGACGACAACGGCCACGGCACGCACACGGCCGGCACCTTTGCCGGAGACGACCACGCCACGCACCAGGTCGGCGTTGCACCCGGCTCCAAGTGGATCGGCTGCCGCAACATGAACGCCGGCAACGGCACGCCGGCCACCTACATCGAGTGCATGGAGTGGATGCTGGCGCCGACCGACCTGCAAAACAACAACCCCGATCCGGACCGCGCCCCGGACATCATCAGCAACTCCTGGACCTGCACCGAAGGTGAAGGCTGCACGGTGGGCAACGAGATCCTGCACGCGGTGACCCACCTGACCAGCGGCGGCATCCTGTTCGTTGCCGCTGCGGCCAACAATGGCCCGGGCTGCAGCTCGATCACCAACCCGCCGGCCACCTACTCGGCCTCGCTCACGATCGGTGCGACAGACATCAACGACGCGTTGGCGGGCTTCTCGAGCCGCGGCCCGGTGCTGGTCAGCCCGCGCTTCGGGCAGGCCCAGGTCAAGCCAGATGTCTCCGGCCCGGGCGTCAATGTCAACTCTGCCTGGCCGCCCAGCGGCTACGCCAACCTCAGCGGCACCAGCATGGCCACGCCGCACGTGGCGGGTGCGGCAGCCTTGCTGATGTCGGCCGTGCCTGCACTGAAGGGGCGCCCGAACACCGTGGCGCACCTGTTGCGCTCCACGGCGGCCACCAGCGGCGTGACGGATCCGGTGAACCAGGCATGCGGCGGCACGCCACGCACGCAATGGCCCAACAACATGATCGGCCACGGCCGCATCGATGTGTTCGCGGCGTACCAGGCTGCCGTGTCGGGCGCGTTGAATCTGCCGGACGAGCCCTGAGCGCTCAGTAGCCGGCTGCCAGGCCGGTGCCGCGGCGCGGGTCGTTGGCGCCGTAGAAGCGGTTTGTCCCCACCGGCTTGCCACCCAGCGCAGGCGCCCCCACCAGGATGGCCGCCACGTGGTTGGCCGGCTGGGGCCCTGCGAAGCGGTGGCCCATGGCGAGCAGCAGGTCGCGCGTGTCCGGGCTGAGCGCGAAAGCCTCGACGTTCGTGGGCTCGGGCAGCCACTGCTGGTGGAAGCGCGGTGCGTCCACCGCCTCCTGCATCGTCATGCCGTGGTCCACCACGTTGACGATGGTGTGCAGCAAGGTGGTGATGATGCGGCTGCCGCCCGGCGTGCCCAGCAGCATCAGCGGCTGGCCACCGCGGGTGAGAAGCGTGGGGCTCATGGAGCTCAAGGGCCGCTTCCCTGGCACGATGGCATTGGCTTGGCCCTGCACCAGGCCGTAGAGGTTGGGCACGCCCGGCTTGATGGTGAAGTCGTCCATCTCGTTGTTCAGCAGCACGCCGGTGCCGGCGGCGGTGACCTTGGCGCCAAACCAGTCGTTCAGCGTGTAGGTCACCGACACCGCGTTGCCCCAGCGGTCCACCACCGAGTAGTGGGTGGTGTTGTTTCCTTCCTGTGGCTCGTGCGGCGGCACGCCGGGGCGCAAGTCCCTCGACGCACCCGCCTTGGCCGGGTCGATGACCGCGCGGATCTGCGCGGCATAGCCCTTGTCGAGCAGGCGCTCGACCGGGTTGTCGACAAAATCCGGGTCGCCCAGGTAGGTGTTGCGGTCGACGTAGGCGTGGCGCATGGCCTCGATCTGGTGGTGAACGGCACGCGCCGAACCCCAACCCCACTCCTTCAGCGGGTAACCCTCCAGCACCTGCAGCATCTCGCACAGCACCACGCCGCCGGAACTGGGCGGCGGCGCCGACACCACCCGCAGGCCACGGTAGTCGCAGGTGATGGGCTTCAACTCGCGGGTGCGGTATTGGTCCAGATCGGCCTGGCGGATCAGGCCACCGCCGGCCCGGCTGGAGGCCACCAATGCGGTGGCCACCGGGCCTTGGTAGAACCCGTCGGGGCCGCGCTGGGCGATGGCGCGCAGGGTCTTGGCCAGGTCACGCTGCACCAGGGTCTGCCCGGCCTCGAAAGGCCGGCCCCGGTTCAGAAAGATGGCGGCGCTGGCCGGGTCCTGGCGGAACGCGTCGGTGGCGGTTGCCAGCAGGGCCGCATCACCAACATCCAGCACGAACCCCTTCTCTGCGTAGGCCAGTGCCGGCGCGATCAGCGCGGCCCGCGGCCGGGTGCCGTAGCGGCTGCGTGCGAGTTCCAGCCCAGAGACCGTGCCGGGCACCGCCACGGCCAGATGGCCGCGTGTGCTGCGCCCGGGCACTACCTGGCCGTCCGGGCCCAGGTACATATCGGGCGTGGCAGCCAGCGGGGCCTTCTCACGAAAATCGAGAAAGGTCTCGCGGCCATCGGCCAGGTGCAGGGTCATGAAGCCACCGCCGCCCAGGTTGCCCGCCGCCGGGTAGACCACGGCCAGCGCATAACCCACCGCCACCGCTGCATCCACCGCGTTTCCGCCACGGCGCAGCACATCCACGCCCACCTTCGTGGCCAGGTGCTGGGCAGTGACGACCATGCCGTTCTCGGCGGCCACCGGGGCCACCGACGCCGCATGCGCCGCGCCAACACCCGCCAGGGCCAACATCAGCCAGCCGCGTTGCCAGACTGCCAGAACCAGCATGGTCACCTCCTCGCATTGAAGACGGAGCATAGCCCCGGCACTCGGTGCTTGATCTCAGTGCTTCGCGTGCGCGGTGGTTGGTGCGTGGCAGGGGGCCCGGGCATGCGTTCTCCGGCCCACGCTCGCGGGCCACCGCC
>CAYJEC010000278.1:0-5024 GCA_964369025.1 uncultured Ideonella sp.
GTGGAGCACGCTGCACCCGGAGTTCGCCTTCCTGCCGCGCAAGTTCAAGATCGCTGTCAGCGGAGCTGCCGAAGACCGCGCCGCCATCGCCTGGCACGACGTGGGCCTGCAACTGCTGAAGAACGAGGCCGGCGAAATCGGCTTCAAGGTCTACGTGGGCGGTGGCATGGGCCGCACGCCGGTCATCGGCACGGTGGTCAATGCCTTCGTGCCCTGGCAGGAGATCCTCGTCTACATCGAGGCCATCGTCCGGGTCTACAACCGATTCGGCCGGCGCGACAACGCCTACAAGGCGCGCATCAAGATCCTGGTGAAGGCCGAGGGCTCGAAATTCATCGACGCTGTCAACAACGAGTTCGCCAAGATCCTCGAATCCGACCTGGACGGCCGCGAACACATCATCCCGGTGTCCGAACTGGAGCGTGTCGCGCGCCACTTCGAGACACCCGCCGGCGTGCGCCCGGCCACCGGCGGATTCGACCCGCACCGCACCGGCCCGGCGCCGGCCCCCTTCCTTCGCTGGCTGGAGCGCAATGTGCATGGCCATCGCGTGGCCGGCTACCGCGCCGTGACGCTCTCGCTCAAGCGTGCGGGCCTGCCGCCGGGTGACGCGACATCGGACCAGATGGAGGCCGCGGCCACCATCGCCGACCGCTACTCGCTGGGCGAACTGCGCGTCAGCCACGACCAGAACCTGCTGCTGCCCTGGGTCCGCGAGGCCGACCTGTCGTCGGTATGGCATGCCGCCAAGGATGCCGGCTTCGCCACACCCAACATCGGCCTGCTCACCGACATGATCGCCTGCCCCGGCGGCGACCTCTGCGCGCTGGCCAACGCCCGCTCGATCCCGGTGGCCGCCGCCATCACTGAGCGCTTCGACGATCTCGACGAGCTTTACGACATCGGCAACATCGACCTGCACATCAGCGGCTGCATGAACTCCTGCGGCCATCACCACACCGGCCACATCGGCATCCTCGGCGTCGACAAGGACGGCAGCGAGTGGTACCAGGTCTCGGTGGCCGGATCTGACGGCTCCACGCTGAGTGGCACAGCCGTGCCAGGCAAGGTCCTCGGCCCGTCGGTCTCGGCGGATGAAGTGCCCGATGTCATCGAGGCGCTGATCGCCACCTACCGCCAGCAGCGCCAAGCCGGCGAACACTTCGTCGACACCGCGCGCCGCCTGGGCACCGCACCCTTCCGTGCTGCGGCCGATGCCGTGCGCCGCGAAACCGCCGCCCCCGCTCCCCATGCCGCCAAGCGCACCGAAGCAGCCGAGGCCGTCTGACCATGCAATTCGTCCAATCAACCCAAGACCCGTGGCACCGCGCCGGTGGTGAAGACGGCCCCCAGCCCCACCCGCTGCCCGTGGCCCACAGCCTGCTCACCCTGGAGCAATGGCATGCCGTGCGCGACACCTGGCCAGCCGGCCTGCCCACCGGTGTGATCCTGGAGAACACGGTGGATGTGGAGTCGCTCGCTGGCGACCTGCCGCGCCTGTCTCTCGTGGCGCTGCAGTTCCCCAAGTGGATCGACGGCCGCGCCTACAGCCAGGCCCACGTGCTGCGGGCCCGCCTGCGCTACGCCGGCGAGGTCCGCGCCATCGGCGACGTGCTGGTGGACATGCTGCCGCTGCTGCACCGCACCGGCTTTTCCGCCGTGCATCTGCGAGCCGACCAGAAGGAAGCCAGCGCACGCCGCGCACTGGCCATCGTGACCGACCACTACCAGGGCGACGTGGTGCAGACCCGCCCGCTGTTCTCGAGGATTGCCGCATGAGCCAAGTCTCGTCACTGCTTCCCGGCACCGCCGCTGCGGCCTCGCCGAGTGCCATCTCGCTCTACGCCCGCCGCACCGAAGGCTACGAGGAGCGCGTTGAAGCCACCCTGGCGCAACTGCGCCAGGCCGCCATCGACCACCCGGGCGCCATCGTTCAGGCCACCAGCCTGGGCGCCGAGGACATGGTGATCACCGACCTGATCGCGCGCTACGAGTTGCCCATCACGGTGGCCACCTTGCAGACCGGCAAACTGCATGCGCAGACCCTGGCGCTGATCCCGGCGATCGAAGCCCGTTACGGCGTGGAGGTGGCGCTGTTCAGCCCACGCGAGGAGCAAGTGGTCCACTTCTTGCGCAAGCATGGCGAGAACGCCATGTACGAGAGCATCGACCTCCGCAAGAACTGCTGCCAGATCCGCAAGCTGGAGCCGCTGTCGCGCATGCTGGCCGGCCGCGAGGCCTGGGTCACCGGCCTGCGCCGCGAGCAATCGCAGAACCGCGGGAACGTGCCGGTGCGCGAGGTCGAGGCGAACGGCCGCATCAAGCTCAACGTGCTGGCAGACTGGTCCTGGAACGACGTCTGGCATTACATCGCCTCGAACGAGGTGCCCTACAACACGCTGCATGACCAGTTCATGCCCAGCATCGGTTGCGAGCCCTGCACCCGAGCCATCGCCGTGGGCGAGGAGTTTCGTGCCGGCCGCTGGTGGTGGGAGGACGAGAAGGCCAAGGAATGCGGCCTTCACGTCGCCGGCCCGTCTACGGACGCCCAGAGCGAGGCGGTTGCCGCCTGAGCCCCGTATGAGCCGCGGCCATGTCCTCTTCATCGGTGCAGGTCCCGGAGCGGCCGATCTGATCACCCTGCGCGGCAGCCGTGCCCTCGGCAGCGCCAATGTCGTGCTGCACGATGCGTTGACTGACCCGGCTCTGCATGGCTTCGCGCCCGAGGCGCGGTGGATCGACGTGGGCAAACGGGGGTTCTGCGACTCCACCGCCCAGACCCGCATCAATGCCCTGCTGGTGCAGCACGCGCAGTCAGGTGCCATCGTCGCGCGGCTCAAGGGCGGCGACCCGAGCGTCTTCGGCCGCCTCGAGGAAGAACTGCTGGCCCTGGCGGAGGCAGGCATTTCCTTTGAAGTGATCCCCGGCGTGACGTCGGCGCTGGCCGCCGCCGCCGCCACGGCCCGCCCGCTCACCCGGCGTGGCAATGGCCGCAGTGTCTCGCTCACCACCGCCATGACGCAGGACCGCGAGTTGCGCGCCAGCCGGCGCGCCGACACCGAGGTGTTCTACATGGCCGGGCGGCAGCTCGCCACCTTGTCTCGCCGGCTGATCGAGGCCGGCTGGCCGAGCGACACACCGGTCAGCGTGGTGTCTCGTGCGGGCTGGCCCGACCAGCTCTTCAGCGAGCACAGCGCCGCCACCCTGGCGGCTGCCTGCGTGCTGCACGCTGGGCGGCCCGCGGTGGTGACGGTGGGTGTGGGTGCGTCACCGCTGACAGCTGGCGAGCCCACGGCATCGTCGGCCCGCCTTGCGCAGGGTCATCTGTCCGGCACCCCCTCCAGGCCCTAAAATCCCGCTCATTGCTGCTGCCCGCTGTCGGGCAACGCTTGACGCCCCCTGTTGGAACGGCGTCCCTTCCCCTTCAAACCACCGCCCTGCCTCTCATGACCCACGTCGTCACCGAAGCCTGCATCCGCTGCAAGTACACCGACTGCGTCGACGTCTGCCCCGTCGATTGCTTCCGCGAGGGCCCCAACTTCCTGACCATCGACCCTGACGAGTGCATCGACTGCGCCGTCTGCATCCCCGAGTGCCCGGTCAACGCCATCCTCCCCGAAGAAGATGTCCCGGCTGATCAGCAGAAGTTCATCGCGCTCAACGCCGAGCTCGCCAAGGGATGGCCCAGCATCACCAAGCGCAAGCCCGCCCTGGCCGATGCCGACGAGTGGAAAGACGTCAAGGACAAACTGGGCCAACTGATCCGCTGAGTGCGCAGCAGCCCCAAGAAACAGCCCGCCGAGCGCGGGCTTTTTTGCGGTCGCGACACGCCGGTGCCATGCTGAGGACATAATTGACGCAGCTGCATGCTCTGAGCAAGCAGCACATCCGCTAGGGGTGTTGGGCGGCCTTCGGGCCGGCCGACTGAGAAAGTCCCTTTGAACCTGATTGAGGTAATCCTCGCGCAGGGAAGCAGCTCAGATGAAGGCGGCCGGTTCACGGCTAGGCCCTCCCCGAACTTGCCAACCTGCCATCGACCGCCCGAGTCCCCGATGGCTATCCACACGCAGTTCCGCCCCCACCCGATCGCCCTCGCGCTGCTGGCGTTGCACGGCCCGATCCACGCACAGACAGCCCCCGAGCAGGTCACCATCAGCAGCCGCCCACTGCCGTCCCCTGCCAGCGTGGCGGGCTTCGGCGACACCCCGCTGTCCCGCTCGCCATTCCAGGCCGTTACCCTGGGCAACGGCACACTGGCCGACAGTGGCGCCAGCTCGTTGGCAGACATCACCCGGCTGGACGCCAGCATCGCCGACGCCTACAACGCGCCCGGCTATTGGAGCGCGTTGACCGTGCGTGGCTTCGTGCTGGACAACCGCTTCAACTTCCAGCGCGATGGCCTGGCCATCAACGCCGAAACGGCGATCTCGCTCGAGAACAAGGAGCGTATCGAGGTCCTCAAGGGCACCAGCGGCGCCCAGGCCGGCACCAGTTCACCTGGCGGGCTGGCCAACTTCGTCGTCAAGCGCCCGCGTGGCATGGACCAGGCGCAGGTGCTCATTGGGTGGACAGACCGCGGCAGCATCAAGGCAGCCGCCGACATCGAGCGCCGCCTTGGCGAAGGCGACACCGGGGGCCTGCGGCTGAATGCCGCCGTGGAGAGCCTCGACCCATTGACCCGCGGCACCCGTGGCGAGCGTCAGTTGCTGGCCGCCGCAGCACGCGCCAAGCTCGGCCCCGGCACGCTGGACGGGGAGATCGAGTGGAGCCATCAGTCGCAGCCCAGCGTACCGGCCTTCAGCCTGCTGGGCTCCCGGCTGCCCCCGGCCGCCGACATCGACCCGCGCACCAACCTCAACAACCAACGCTGGTCGTTGCCGGTGGTCTTCGACGGCACCACAGCCAGCCTGCGCTGGACACAGCCGCTTCAGCCCGGCTGGCAACTGGTGGCTCACGCAATGAGCCAGCAATTGCGGACAGATGACCGCATCGCTTTCCCGTTTGGTTGCAGCGCCGAGGAGGCC
>CAYJEC010000279.1:0-5005 GCA_964369025.1 uncultured Ideonella sp.
TCACCCCACCCCCTGGCTGGCCTACGGCGCCCTGGCTGCCAGCATGGCGCTGGTCGGAACCTATGTGGGTTTGTCGCGTGTGTTGGTGGCTGTGATCCCGGTTTTCCTGCTGGCGTGGTTACGGTTCGGCATCGCGGCCGTTGCCATGATCGGGTGGGTCAGGCGTCAACCAGGCGAGCCCGCGCTTTCCAGGCACGATCGGAAGCTGCTGTTCTGGGAGAGTTTTCTTGGTAACTTTCTGTTCTCGATCTGCATGCTGTCGGGCGTTCAGGCGACATCCGCCGTGGCTGCCGGCGTGGTGATGGCGGCCATGCCTGCAGCGGTGGCATTGATGTCATGGGGCGTCCTGGGCGAGCGGATCAGCCTTCGGGTCGGCGCAGGCATCGCCTGCGCGGTCGCGGGCATCGGCCTGCTGGCTGGTTTCCAGAGAGACCCGCACCCGGAGAACGCCGCGCCCTGGTGGGGATACCTGTTGCTCGTCGGCGCCGTGGTGTGCGAGGCGGCGTATGTGGTGATCGGCAAACGCCTCACCGGCCAAGTGTCGGCACGCCGAATCAGCGCGCTGATCAACCTGTGGGGCTTGGCCCTTGTCACACCACTGGGCCTTTGGCAGGCCTTGCGGTTTGACTTTGCCAGTGTTGCGGCCCCGATGTGGGGACTTCTTGTGTTCTATGCCCTGGCTGCCAGCGTGATCACAGTCTGGTTGTGGATGAAGGGGCTGCGCAGCGTGCCGGCGCCCCAGGCCGGCATATTCAGCGTGATGCTGCCGGTTGCGGCCACGGCCGTGGGTGTGACCTGGCTGGGCGAATCCCTCACCGCGACCCAGGCAGCTGCCCTGGCCCTGGCCTTGGCCGGCCTCTTGCTTGCCACCTGGCCTGGCCGCTTCAGTGGCCCCGGGAACCCGTAGGGCAATCGAACGATTTGTAACAGCGTCCTGCTTTAGTATGCGCCCCGTGGTGTCCCCGTGACGCCGGCCCTGCCCCCTGCGCCATGACCGACCCCGATCAGTTGTTTGCACGTACCTACCGCCTGAGCATCGGGCTGACCCTCCTGTTTCTCGCCGCCTGCGGCGGGGGCGGCAATCCAGCTGAGGAGGCGGCCACGAAGTCGTATGCGCAGGCCGCTCCATTGAATTGGTCTGACGAACGCACCTGGGGAGGCATGCTGCCGCCGCCGGGTACCGAGGTGGTCATCCCGGCTGGCAAGGTCGTGGTCCTGGATGCCAGCATAGGCCCCATCGGCCCGCTTCGGGTCGAAGGCACCTTGCGATTCGCCGACCGCGAACTCGAGCTCACCGCCGATTCGATCACCATCACCGGAACCGGGGCGCTGGAAGTAGGCACCGTGGCCAATCCGCGTACCCAGCGAGCCACCATCACCCTGACGGGTGCCCCGGTGTCCCCGAACGACGGCACCTCGCGTGGTTTGCGCGTGCTGGGTGGCACCCTCAGCATGGTGGCTGTTTCCCCCATGCCTGCCTGGACCAAGCTGGGGGCTGACGCGGCCGCAGGCGCAAGCAGCCTGCAGTTGAAGGACAGCACCAACTGGCGCGCCGGTGACGAAATCGTCGTGTCACCCACCGACAACTATGGCTTCGTCGACACCGAGAACCTGACGCTGGCCACAGCCGCCACAGGCAAGACCTTGACCACCAGCGCGGCCCTGAAAAAGGCGCGCTGGGGCAGGCTGCAGCACATGACGGCCAGTGGCTTGTCACTGGTGCCGGATCCCAGCTACACGCCGCCGGTGGCGCCCGCCCCCACGGTGCTGGATGAACGCGCGGCTGTCGGCAACCTCAGCCGCCGCATCGTGGTCCAGGGCGTAGACGACGACGCTTGGCGCAGACAGGGCCATGGTGCCCACGTGATGGTGATGGATCTGGCGTCGAACGTGGTGATCGACGGGGTCGAGTTCCGCCGTGCCGGGCAGGCCGGGCAACTCGGCCGGTATCCGGTGCACTGGCACTTGCTCAGCTACGACGTCACCACAGGCAAGGAGCGCGGCGACGCTGTCGGCCATGTGCTGCGAAACAGCACGATCTGGAACTCCGCCAACCGCTGCGTGGTGCTGCACGCGACCAACGGCGTGACGGTGCAGAACAACATCTGCTACGACATCCTCGGCCATGGCTTCTTCCTCGAGGACGCTGTGGAGCGCCGCAACGTCTTCAACGGCAATCTGGCCTTGCGCATGCGCTCGCCAAAGTCAAAGGACCTGTTGAAGATCCATGAGAGCGAGCTCTACCAGAGTGGTCCTGCCGGTTTTTGGATCACCAACCCCGACAACACGCTCACTAACAATCACGCTGGCGATGCTGCCGGCAACGGCATCTGGCTGTCGTTCCCGATGACTTCGATCGGCCTGTCACGCAAAGTGCGTCTATGGCCGCGCTATATGCCTTTGGGAGTGGTTGAGAACAACACTGCCCACACCTCTCGCGGACCGGGGTTCTTCCTTGAGATGGTTCCAGTAGATGATCCCGTGGACAACCCCGAAGCCACATTGGGTTCGGTCTCTCCATTGAAGTACGCGCCAATGAAGGGCGGCAATCCGTGCTACGACATCAACGGGAACCCCTACGAGTATTGCGACACTCGGCAGCGCTTCGTGATCAAGCGATCTAACGCCTTCAAGAACAACGACGGGGGTTATCGCAACAGGGTCTCACTGCCAGACTATGTTGAATGGACTGTGGCGGACAACGTCGGAATGGCCTTCGCGGGCGCTGCCGACCAGGGCACGATCCAGCGCGGATTGATCATTGGAAAGAGTCTCAACTATACGTCCGCTGCCTATCCTGACGGCGTTCCGCAACCATCTGGAGTCGCGACATACCACTCCACCGTTGCTCTTTTGGGCAATTCCTTTGTCGGGTTGCCGTTTGAGAACGGCCTTACCAGCGGTGCTTTCAGCACCGAGGACTACTACATCACCCCGGTGGAGCGCGGAACGCTGCGCAACGAAACCAATCGGCTGGTTGCCAGTGACGCCGGTTACCGTTCGCTGCAGCCCGACCTGCAGGGCAACCACCGCCCAAGTGAAAACTGGGCCCTGGCGAGTGCGTTGTTGGATGCCGAAGGTCACTGGGGTCCAAAGGGTTGGTACACCGTACCGAATGCGCAGTTCCTCACCGCGGGAGTCAAGTGCGTCGATGCCAAGCCCCAGGGACGCAATGGCAAAACCTGCAACAGCGAGTACTACGGAGTCATGGATATGCAGACCGACGTCGACACGTCGCGCTTCACATTCTCTGCGTCGATCGAGGTGCTCCGCCAAGACTCCTCAGGCGCAGAGATTGCTCGCTGGAAAATTGAGGATGGCTATCCCTACTATCTTGACAAGAGGGTTGCCAAGAACTATGCGTGCGACATTTCGATCACCCCTCCGCCGGGCAACTACTGCTCCTGGAAGTTGGGTCACATGCGGCATTTCGCCACTTTGAAGGACGGCCGCTATGTGCTCTCCTTTCCCAACAAGGCCATTCCGAAGTGGGCCGCATTTAACATCACCAACGCGGGATTGGCCTCCGACCGCTTCCTGATGGCGGTTAGTTTCGACGGACGGTTGACCGCAGCGGCGTATACCGCCGCTGGCAAGCAGTACGAACGCGAAACCGGCAGCTTCAACCCGACTTGGCTGAAGCAGTCCTCCGTGCGGGTGTTCAAGCCGGTCGCCAATCTGGCTGCGGTCAGCAACTCTGCGGGCGACGCCTTCTGGCAGGACCGGGCAAACAACCTGGTGTGGTTCCGGCACGTGGGCGGGCTGCCCTACCCCAACGAGGCCGATCTGATACCCAAGAGCGACGACGACCTGTACCGCTACTACTCGGCAGTGGTCTACCCGCAGGATACCTGCACGGGTGCGCCCAACCTCGACGCCTGCTTCGCGCGGATCAAGGCACTCGGCTTGCCGTGATCGGCTCGGGCCACCGCTGGGCATGGGTCACTCTGGTGGCATGGTCGCTGGCTGGATGCCAACCCAAGCCGCCGCCGCCTCGCGACGATCTGGCTGAGTTGGTGGCACGCTGCGTTGATGCGATGACCCGCGATGCCTGCCTGGCACAACGCGACAGCCGCCCGGACAAACTCGGCGCGGCACCTCAGGTCTTCGTGGCAGGCGTCGGTGCCATCGATGCTCAGGCCTATCGCGAGATTCGCAACGCCGGGGAGGCCATGTGCGGCCTGGTGCGCAGCCGTTGCGAGCGGGACTGGGATGACGGTGCCTGCCAGGCTGCGCGCAGCCTCTGGCCCGGCGTTCCACCTTGACAGGCTGGCGCGTGTCCTCTCGGCCGCGCTAGGATCGGACCATGCTTCATGGAGACCGCACGATGACATTGCGAGACACCCCCCCTTTTCGGGCCGACCATGTCGGCAGCTTCCTCCGCCCGGCGTATCTGCTGGAGGCGAGAGAGCAGGCCGCCCGCGGCGACATCACGGCAGCCCACTTGCGAGCGGTGGAAGACAAGGCGATCACCGAGATCGTCCAGTTTCAGGCCGGCGCAGGCATGCGCTCCATCACCGACGGCGAGTTCCGCCGCACCTACTTCCACATCGACTTCCTTGAGCAACTCGGTGGCGTCAAGACCGACATCCCGGTCACGATCCGCAAGCCGGACGGCACCGAGGAACTCGCGCCGCCGGTGATGCGGGTGGTCGACAAGGTCCGCCATGTGAAGGACATCCAGCGCGCCGACTTCGAGTACCTCAAGAGCCAGGTCGAGTTGCATGCACCGGGCTGCACGCCCAAGGTGACCATCCCGTCGCCAACCATGCTGCACTTCCGCGGCGGGCGAGCCGGCATCAGCCGCGAGCACTACCCTGAACTCGATCCGCAGTTCTACGACGATGTTGCCAATGCCTATGGCGACGAGTTGCGCTCGCTGGCTGCCGCTGGCTGCACCTATGTGCAGATGGACGACACCAACCTCGCATACCTTTGCGACGAACGCATGCGTGAAGCCGCTCGCCAGCGTGGCGACGACCCGAACGAACTGCCTCACCGCTAC
>CAYJEC010000280.1:0-5003 GCA_964369025.1 uncultured Ideonella sp.
CGAGATGGGCATGCGTCACACCATGGAGCTGGCACTGGCCACGCTGGACGACAGGACCCACCTGCACGTCAGCTTCGACGTCGACTTCCTCGACCCCGACATCGCCCCCGGCGTAGGGACCACCATCCCCGGTGGCCCGACCTACCGCGAAGCCCAGCTGTGCATGGAAATGATCGCCGACACCGGCCGGCTGGCCAGCCTGGACGTGATGGAGCTGAACCCTGCGCTGGACATCCGCAACAAGACAGCCGACCTGGCGGTGGATCTCATCGAGAGCCTGTTCGGCAAGAGCACCCTGATGCGCAAGTGAGGCCCGTGCTGCGGGCCGGTGCGACACAAATCTTTGCGTAACACCTGCTCACCACGGACCACCGTTCGAAGCGCTGAACCGTTGAAGTCGATGGCGACAATGCCGACTCGGCGACCCGGCTCCCCTCCATGCGACGCATCCTTCCTGTCATTGGCTTGATCCTCCCCTTGTTCATGTTGGCCAACTGCGGCGGCGGTGGTTCCGCGGCCGACGCCGGCGGGGGCGGCGGCGGGGGCGCAAGCGACCTGTACAAGACCACGGTCTACACCGAGGCGCAGGTGACACGCCGCTATACCAACCTGGTCTTCTCGCACCGGCCCAACGAGGGCGGCCGCCAGTACACCTCCGAGTTGCGTGCACCCACAGAGATCGGTACTGATCAGCTGACCCTGCTGCTGGATCTCTGGGTGCCACCGAACGCCAGCGCCACCACGCCAGTGCCTCTGGTGATCTGGGTACACGGTGGCGGCTTCGAGGCCGGCGGCAAGGAGGAACGGGCCGACGACGCCATGGGCTACGCCCGCGCGGGCTACGCCGCCGCCTCCGTCAACTACCGGCTCACGCCTGACAACACCGTCGACGGCGCCACCCGCCTGAAAGCCATCATGCAGGCCAGCGACGACCTGATGAACGCGGTGCGTTACCTCAAGGTCAACGCAGCGCGATACCACATCGACGCCTCCCGGATCGCCATCATCGGCACGTCGGCCGGCGGCGCGCTGTCTCTGGTCAACGCCGTGCAGTTCGACGACCTGGACAACACGCTGTCGGACTACCCCGGCACCTCCGCCCGGGTGGCTGCTGCCATCTCGACCGGCGCCACCTTGATCGACCCGCTCTTCGACTCCGACCCCTTGCTTCAGTACGATGCCGGCGACACCCCCGTGCTGTTGTTCCATGCCAACCCGACGGACAGTGCCACCGGTGCCACCTGGGACGGCAACGTGCTGCCCACCAAGGCACGCATCGACGGCTCCGGCAACACCTGCACGGCCGTGTCCACGGCCAACAACGCCCACACCGTGCCCCTGGTGATGGACGGCAAGTGGTGGCCCACCGTCGGGCCTTTCCTGCGCGAGCACCTTCGCCTGGCCACGCTTTGACAGCCCGCCTGCGCCGGCCGACACTGGGCCGGCCATGCGATCCACCCTCCTCCCCCGCCTGCGCGCCGCCCTGGTCGGCGCCACCCTCGCCGCCTGCTCCTTGGCCGCCCCGGCCGCCACGCTTCGGGTGGCCAGCGGCTTCGACCCGCAGACCATGGACCCGCATGCACTGGCACTGCTGTACCACTCACGGGTGGTCTACCAGGTCTACGATTCATTGGTTGGCCGGGACGCGGATTTCAAGCTCGAGCCCGCACTGGCGCTGAGCTGGAGCCAGCCCACGCCGACGAGCTGGCGCTTCAAGTTGCGGCCGAACGTCAAGTTCCACGACGGCTCGGCCATGACGGCCGACGACGTGGTGTTCTCGATCGAGCGGGCGGTGGCACCGCCCTCCCAGCGCGCCTTCCAGATCCAGGGTGTCACCGGTGCGCGCCAGGTCGACGAGCTCACGGTGGATCTCCTGCTGGCCACACCCGACGCCGTGCTGCCTGAGAAGATGCAGTACATCAGCATCATGAGCCGAGCCTGGGCGCAGAAGCACGGCGTGGAGAAGTCGCAGGATTTCAACGCCAAGCAGGAGACCTTCACCGTGCGCCACGCCAATGGCACCGGGCCGTACCGGCTGGAGCGCTACGAGCCCGAGGTGACGGCCGTGCTGAAGGCCCACCCGCAGTGGTGGGGGCGCGCTGACAAGCGCAACGGCAACGTCGACGAGGTGCGCTTCGTACCCATCCGCTCCGATGCCACGCGGCTGGCTGCCCTGGCCTCGGGCGAGGTGGATCTGGTGCTGGACCCACCCTTCCAGGACGTCGAACGCCTTCAGCGCGAGGGCCAGCAGAAGCTCACCCAGGTGGCCGACCTGGGCCAGCAGTACATCGCGTTCGACCAGCAGCGCGGCGAGCTGGAGTTCGCTGACGTCAAGGGCCGGAACCCCTTCAAGGACATCCGCGTGCGGCGGGCGGTCTACCACGCGCTGAACATGGACTTGATCACGCAGAAGGTGCTGCGGGGCCAGGCGCAGCCCACCGGTGCATTCCTCTCCACCAAGGTCGATGGCTCGTTGCCGGAACTGGACAAGCGCCTGCCCCACGACCCCGCCAAGGCCCGCGCGCTTCTGGCCGAAGCCGGCTACCCGAACGGTTTTGCGGTGACCTGGGATTGCCTCAACATCGCCTACCGCGAGAAGGTCTGCCAGGCCGCCGCGGCGATGCTCACCCAGGTGGGCATTCGCGTCACGCTGCGATCGATGACCACCACCCAGTTCGTGCCCAAGTTGACCCAGGGCACTGCCAGCATGATCGAGTATGGGTGGACGCCGCAGACCGACGCCTGGTCGTCGCTGAACGGCCTGTTCCGCACCTGGAGCGCCGGCGGCCAAGGCGCCTACAACGCCGGCCGCTACTCGAACCCTCAGCTCGACACGCTGATCGACAACATCCGCGCCGAGCCCGACATCACCCGCCGCCGCGCGATGGTCGGCGTGGCGCTGCGCCTGGTGGCGGACGACCTGCCCGTCGTGCCGCTGTACCGCCGCATGCTGAGCTGGGCGATGAACAAGAAAGTCAGCCTGGTGCACTGGCCCAACGACACCGTTGAACTGCGCTGGGTCAGCGTAAAGTGAACCGGGTCGGTGCACTGCCGTTCGGAACATCGTCAGTCTGCACCAGACCCCGTGCGTGCCAGGTCGGTCAGCCTGGCGCGTTGGAGAATGCTGCCGTCCTTGATGAATGAGTGCTCGACGCAGAGCGTCTGTCTCTACATTGCAGACGTCTGCCGGACGATCTCATCCTCGACATCTCTCAAGCGGTCTTTGCCAAAGAACAACTGGTCGCCCACGTAGAACGAAGGTGAGCCGAAGGCGCCGCGCTCAAAGGCTGACTGCGTGTTGGCCGCCAGTCGCGCCTTGACCTCTGGGTCTTGCGCCCGCGCCAAAAGTGCATGGCCGTCAAGACCAGCCTCGCGCAACACGGCGGCGATCTGGTCAGGGTCGTCCATGTCGCGAGCCTGCTCCCACATCGCCGAATACATCGCATCGATGGTTTGGGGCCCGCACCCCAGCGCCTGCGCCGCAACCGCCAGCCGCATGATCTTCAGCGTGTTCACCGGAAAGTGCGGATTGAACGTGAATCGGGTGAGTTGGTGTCTGGCGATGAAGCGCTGCACCTCCAGCTTGTCATAGGCCCGCTTGTTGGGAATGTCGGCGAAGGCCTCGGCCGGAGAGCGGTTGTTGCTGAGCTTGAACAGCCCGCCGAGCAGGATGGGCAGGTACTCGAACCGCACACCGGTGCGCGACTCGATATCCGCCAGGACCTTGTGGCACAGGTAGGCGTTCGGGCTGCCGAAGTCGAAGAGGAACTGCACTTGAAGTGGCTTCATGGCGTTTGTGTGCAAGGTGTCGATGGGCGCGTGTCCTGCATTCACCACGATTCCATCCAGGGCCGCAGCTCGGTCTCGTGGGTCCATGCGTCACGGGGTTGCTGGTGGATCTGCCAGTACGCTTCGGCGATCGAGTCCGGGCTCAGGATGCCTTTCTGATCCTTCATCGCATAGCGCTCGGGAAAGTTCGAGCGTATGAATTCCGTGTCGATGGCGCCGTCGATCACCGGATGCGCCACGTGGATGCCCTTGGGCCAGAGTTCGCGGGCCATGCTCTGTGCCAGTGCGCGCAGGGCGTGCTTGGCTCCGGCAAAGGCCGCGAAGCCTTCGCGCCCGCCCAGGCTCGCCGTGGCGCCAGTGAAGATGATGGTGCCCCGTCCACGCGGCAGCATCACCTTGGCTGCCTCACGTCCCATCAGGAAGCCGCCGAAACAGGCCATCTCCCAAACCTTGTGGTAGACGCGCGCGGTGGTTTCCGTGATGCCAAAGCGCACGTTGGCACCAATGTTGAAGACGGCCACCTCGATGGGTGCGATGTCGCGCTCGATGCGTTCCACGAGCGCGACCATCTCTTCTTCCTTGCGTGCGTCGCTGCCGAATCCGTGGGCTTGTCCGCCTTCGGCCGTGATCTGCCTGATCAAGGGCTCGAGCTTGTCGGCAGTGCGTCGGGTCACGCACGCGATGTAGCCTTCACGCGCGAAGCGCCGGGCGATGGCGCCACCTGTGGCGTCGCCGGCACCGATGACGAGGATGGCTTTCTTGTCAGTCATGGAGATGCCTTTCTGGGCTGAGTCACGATCCTCGTCATGCGGTGGCCTCCTGCGTCGGGCCCAGGCGCACGATCTGAACAGGCACGTGCTTGTGCCACGGCGTGCCGGCGAACGGGTCGCGGCTGGCCGTGTCGGTGAGTTCGTTGAGCGACACGCCCATGTGCACGGATGTGCCATCCGCTGCCGTGTAGTCGAGGCCGTGACCATTGGGCAGCGCCACGTGTCCGGGCTGCAGGTCTTCACCCAGTTCGAGCGGTGCTTGCGCATGCCCGCGGCGGGTCGTCATGCGGACCCAGTCGCCTTCGTGGCAGCCGAGCTTCTCGGCGTCGGCGGGGTGCATGCGCAGCGTGCCGAAGGTGCCACGGCGGTGCCAGCCGGCATCGCGGATGGAGGTGTTGCTGGTGTCGCTGCGGCGCTCGCCGGCGGACAGGATGAAGGGGTAAT
>CAYJEC010000281.1:0-4997 GCA_964369025.1 uncultured Ideonella sp.
CTGGTGACCTGGCTCACCCACTCGTTCGTGCCCACCGTCGGCGCGTCCGGCGCCTTGTTCGGCCTGTTGCTGGCCTACGGCATGCTCTTCCCGAACCGCACCATCATGCCGCTGTTCCCCCCGATCCCGATGAAGGCGAGGACCTTCGTCGCGGTGTTCGGCGGCCTGGAACTGCTGCAGGGCGTCTTCGGCCCGGCCGGCGTGGCCCACTTCGCTCACCTGGGCGGCATGCTGGGCGGCTGGCTGATGATCCGCTTCTGGCGCGGGCAGGCCCCGTTCCCCTCGCGCCGCCGCTGACGCCGGCGCACCGAAAGACCCTGCCTTTCAGTCGGCACGCGCACGGGCGCATGCTGGCTGCTGCCATGTGGCACTCGCTGGAGGTGGATCATGGGGCGCTGGCTTGTTGCTTCTGGATGGCTCGGGGCGTTGACCCTCGCTTTGGGCCTGGGTGCCGCCTGGCCCGCCGCCGCTGAGCAGCCGCTCTTCCCGCCGGGTACCGACTCCAGGCTCGTGGCCCGCGCCAGCGACGCTGTCGTCGGCGTGGTTTCTGTGGCAGTAGATAACGCGAACTCCAATGCCACGCTCGGGCCGGTGCGCCAGGGCTCGGGTGTCGTGATCGGCCCCAATGGCCTGGTGCTGACCATCGGCTACCTGATCCTCGAGGCCGATCAGGTGATGCTCTACACCGACGAGGGCCGCGAGGTGCCCGCAGCGGTGGTGGGCTACGACGTGGCCACCGGCTTCGGCCTGGTGAAGGCGCTGATCCCGCTCGATCTGCCGCCAGCCACCCTGGGCGACCCCGCCAGCATCGAGGACGAAGAGACCCTGGTGGTCGTCTCAGGCGGCTCGGATGCCGGCCTGAGTGCCGCTCGGCGTGTGGCCTGGCGCGCGTTCTCCGGCTACTGGGAGTACCACCTCGAGCAAGCCCTGTTCACCGCGCCTGCGAGGTCTGACCACAGCGGCGCGGCGCTGTTCAACCTGCGCGGCGAGTTGCTCGGCGTGGGCTCGCTGTTCGTCAACGACGCGCTGGGCCCCGGCAAACCGCCATTGCGAGGCAACATGTTCGTGCCGGTGAACCTGCTCAAACCTATCCTTGGTGAACTGCTGAGCCAGGGCCGATCGGCGCAAAGCCGGCGAGCCTGGATGGGCGTGAACTGCATGGACATCGACGGCGACATACGCGTCGTTCGTGTCAGCCGCGGCGGCCCGGCCGAGGCGGCCGGCTTGCAGCCGGGAGACCAGATCTTGCGCCTGGACGGGCAGGTTGTCGCCAGCGTGGGCGAACTCTGGCGCACGCTGTGGGCAGGCGGTGAAGCGGAGCGCAACGTGGCGCTGGATCTGCTGCGCGGTGGCCGCCCCCTGAAGCTGATGCTGCACACCGTGGACCGCCAGAGCGCGATCAAGCAGCCCGAAGGCACCTGAGCGCCTGGTCGATTCCGTCAGAACGTCAGCGCGGCAATGCGTCGGCCACCGTGGGGTAGCAGAGCCGAACCCGCAATTCACGCTTCAGTCGTTGGTTGTCCAGCCGGCGGCTCTCGCTGAGAAAGCTGAGTTGCATCGGCGACATCACCGCCTGGGCCTGTGCACGGCTGATGCGTGGCGGGCGGGGCAGGCCGCAGGCGTCGGCGACTGCATCGAAATGGTCGCCCATCTTCAGCTCGCCGTCGTCACTCACGTGATAAGCGCGCTGCGCCGCGCCACGGTAGAGCGCCGCCACGCAGGCCCGCGCCAGATCGTCGGCGTGGATGTGGTTGGTGTAGACATCGTCTTCGGCCACCAGCACCGGCGATGCGCGCCGCACCCGATCACGCGGGTCGCCGCCTTCGCGGCCCAGCGCGTAGATGCCGGGTATGCGCAGCAGGCTGACCCGCCAGCCCAGCGCACGGCCCGCCCAGCGCAGGCGCGACTCGGCATCGACACGGCGCCACGCTCGATCGGTGGCCGGTGCCAGGGGCTGCGACTCGTCGAAGCACGCGCCACCGCAGTCGCCATAGACCCCGCTGGTGCTGGCATAGACCACGCAGCGCGGCCCGGACCGGCGCGCCAGGGCGCGCACCAGGGCCGCCGTGCGCGGGTCGGCCGGCCCCTGCCCCGGCGGTGGAGCAAGGTGCAAGACGGCGTCCGCGAGGCCGGCCAGGCGGCCGAGCGTGTGGGGGTCGTCCAGGTCACCATGAAGTGGGACGGCTCCGGCAGCGCGCAAAGCGTCGAAGCGCTCGACCGAGCGGGTCAATACCCGCACGCTCCAGGTGCTGCCCAGCAGGCGCAGCACGCGGCAGCCCACATCACCGCATCCAACGATGAGCAATCTGGGGCGTTTGAAGCGGGCAGTCGGCTGGGGCATCGGTGGCAGGCGGGCACAATGCGGAAGGGGCGGCGAAGTGTACGTTTGCCGCCACCTCCTGTTGCTTTGCGGGCCTGTTGCCGACCGATCTCGCCATGACCTTCACCGTCACCCTCCAGCCGTCCAGCCGCAGCTTCGACGTCGCACGCGACGAGCCCATCCTCACGGCCGCCATCCGCGGCGGCATCGGCCTGCCCTATGGCTGCCGCGACGGCGCCTGCGGCAGTTGCAAGAGCCGCCTTCTGGAGGGCCGGGTGATTCATGGTGCCCACCAGCAGAAGGCTTTGTCCGAGGCCGAGGAGGCCGCCGGCCTGATCCTGCCCTGCTGCGCCACACCGCAGACCGATTGCGTCGTGGAGGCCCGCGCAGTGCCGGGTGTCGGCGACAACCCGATCCTGAAGATGCCCGGGCGCATTCTCTCCATCGAGCGACCGACGGCGGATGTCGCGGTCGTGCGCGTCCAGTTGCCGGCCAACCAGAACTTCCGATTCCGCGCCGGGCAGTATGTGGAGTTCATCCTGCGCGACGGCGTGCGCCGCAGCTACTCGATGGCCAATGCGCCGCACAACCTGGGCACGCCACCCGCCATCGAGCTGCACATCCGCCACATGCCCGGTGGCAAGTTCACCGACCATGTCTTCGGCGCAATGAAGGAGAAGGACATCGTCCGCATGGAGGGACCGTTCGGCAGCTTCTTCCTTCGCGAAGACTCCGACAAACCGATGGTGCTGCTGGCCTCGGGCACTGGCTTCGCACCGATCAAGGCGCTGATCGAGCAGTTGGAGGAAGGCGGCAGCGCCCGGCCGGCGGTGCGGTACTGGGGTTGCCGCAGCCGGGCAGATCTGTACCTGCACGACTGGGCCGCGGCCGCCGCGGCTCGTTTGCCGCAGCTTCGCTATGTGCCCGTCCTCTCCGATGCCAAGCCGGAAGACGGCTGGGCCGGCCGCACCGGCCTCGTCCACCAGGCAGTGATGGCCGACCTGCCGGATCTCTCCGCTCACCAGGTCTATGCCTGCGGTGTGCCGGTGATGGTGGAGTCGGCGCACCGCGACTTCGTGGCGCAGTGCGGCCTGCCGGACGACGAGTTCTACGCCGACAGCTTCACCTCGGAAGCCGACAAGCACTGACTCATTTCTTGGGCGGCGGCGGAGCCGAGCCGGGCTTGGGCTGGTCGCCCAGCACGGTCTTCAATGGGCAGATCGAAAACGCCGGGCACTTCTGGCAGCCGGCCACGACGGCGATCGGGCATACGGTCATTTCGGGTCTCCTGGCACCGTTGGGGCACCCGGCCGAGTGAACCACAGAGCTGGGAGGCCCGGGACTGCGGTTTACGCCAGCCCCACCTCGGCCCGGTAGCGCGCCGCTTCGGCCCCCAGCCAGTCCGCAAAGGCCGCGAGTGCGGGTGCTGCGGCCTTGTGCTCGGGGTAGAGGAGGTAGTAGCGCCGGTCGCTCAGAAAGGCGTGCTGCAGCACCTGCACCAGCCGGCCGCTGGCCAACTCGTTGTCCACCAGCATGCGCGGCACCAGCGCCACGCCCAGGCCCTGCACGGCCGCCTCGCTGAGCATCGAGAACAGTTCCATCCGGGCGCCGGCCATGTCCTGCTCGACCTGCACGCCCAGCGACTCGAACCAGTGCCGCCAGGCGTAGGGCCGGGTGCTGGCCTGCAGCAACGGCAACGCGGCCAGGGCTTCCGGGGTCCAGTCGACGCGGCCTTTGAGCAACGCCGGGCTGGCCACCGGGATCATCGGCTCGGGCATCAGCAGCCGGCCTTCGGTGCCTGGCCACAGGCCATCGCCAGCGTGGAGGGCCGCATCGAGTGCGGTCTCGGCGAACAGGAACGGCCGAGTGCGCGGTGTGAAATGCACCGTGATGCCGGGATGCAGAGCCTGGAAGCGGGCCAGTCGCGGCAACAGCCACTGGGTGGCGAAGGTTGGCACCACCGCCAGTTCCAGCGAGCCTCCCTGCCCCCCCTGCCCGGCCTGCGCCATCAGGTCCAGCGTGTCGCGCTCGACCTCGTCCAGCCGGGCTGCCACGCTGCGGCTGTAGCGTTGGCCGGCTTCGGTGAGGCCCACGCCACGCTGGCTGCGGCGGAACAGCGCCACGCCGAGGAAGGCCTCCAGCGATGCAATCTGGCGGCACACGGCGCTCTGCGTCACCGACAGTTCGACAGCCGCCTTGGTGAAACTCTGGTGACGAGCGGCGGCCTCGAAGGCGGCCAGCGCTGCGGTGGACGGAAGCTTGCGGCGCATGCTCGGAGTTCCAAAGATGCACAAATGAGTGCGAAAAATGCGTTTGAAACGCTGCCCTGACGATTCTATGATTCCGAGCTGGAACAACTGAGGACATTGCACCATGGCTTCTCGCGCCGCTTTCCAATGGGACGACCCCCTGCTTCTGGATCAGCAACTGACCGACGACGAGCGCCAGGTGCGTGACGCCGCCCACGCCTACAGCCAGGACCGCCTGGCCCCGCGCGTGCTGGAGGCCTTCCGCCACGAGAAGACCGACGCTGGCATCTTCCGCGAGATGGGCGAGCTGGGCCTGCTGGGCCCGACGATCCCCGAGCAATACGGCGGCGCCGGCATGAACTATGTCTGCTATGGCCTGGTGGCGCGCGAGGTCGAGCGCGTCGACTCCGGCTACCGCTCGATGATGA
>CAYJEC010000282.1:0-4986 GCA_964369025.1 uncultured Ideonella sp.
TCTCGCGCATGAACGACCTCAAGGTCGGCATCCGCTCCATGACGCAGGCGGTGGAGACGCTCTCGGGCGGCCAGCGCCAGTGCGTGGCCGTGGCGCGCGCTGCGGCCTTCGCACAGCACGTGGTGATCATGGACGAGCCCACCGCCGCGCTCGGCGTGAAGGAGGGCAACATGGTGCTCGAACTCATCCGCCGCGTGCGCGACAAGGGCCTGCCGGTCATCCTGATCAGCCACAACATGCCGCATGTGTTCGAGATCGCCGACCGCATCCACGTGGCCCGCCTGGGGCGGCGTGCCGCCGTCCTCAACCCGAAGGCCATCAGCATGAGCGACACGGTGGCGGTGATGACGGGCGCGATGCCCCCCGAGAAGATCCCCGCCGAATGTCTTGCCCATTGACCAGGACCCCGCCATGCTGAAGGGCATCGATCCCCTGCTGACCCCCGAGCTGCTGAAGGTGCTGGCCGAGATGGGCCACGGCGACGAGATCGTCATCGCCGACGCCAACTTCACTGCCGCCTCGCTGGCGGTCGGCAAGCCGATCGTCCGCCTGCCCGGCGCAGGCGTCGAGCGGGCCAGCCAGGCCGTGTTGTCGTTGCTGGCGCTCGACGCGGCGGTGGCCCAACCGGTGGCCTTCATGCAGGTCAGCGAGTACCCGGCTGGCACACTCAGCGCGCTGCAGCGCCGCATGTTGGCCTGGCTTCAGCAGGCCGGTCACGCCGAGCCGGCGCAGTGCGAGGCGACCGAACGCTTCGCATTCTACGAACGGGTCCGTGGCGCCTTCGCCATCGTGCTCACCAGCGAGCTTCAGCCCTACGGCAATTTCCTGTACAAGAAGGGCGTCATCGGAGAAGCCCTTGTCCCCTGAAGCCGCACCCGCCCCACCCACAGAGGCCTCCCGCCTGCGCCCGCGCGGCTCGAGCCAGGGCGGGCTTCGCCAGTACAACGAACGGGTCATCCTGCAAGCGATCCGCCTGCACGGCGCGCTGCCCAGCGCCGATCTGGCTCGGCTCACCCACCTGACCGCCCAGACCGTCTCGCTGATCACCAAGCGCCTGATCGACGACGGCCTGCTGCTCAGGGGCACGCCCCAGCGCGGCAAGGTCGGGCAGCCCTCGGTTCCCTTGTCGCTGAACCCGGACGGCGCCTATTCGATCGGGGTCAAGGTCGGTCGCCGCGGGCTCGATGTCCTGCTGATCGATTTCGAAGGCCGCGTGCGCGAACGCTCCTCGCGCGACTACGCCTTCCCGGACCCTGAGCTGGTGCTGACCGAGATCACCTTGCGCGTGCAGGGCATGATGCGGCGCCTGGGTGAGAACGCCCGCGACCGGGTGCAGGGCGTCGGCGTGGCTGCCCCGCTGTCTATGGGCGGCTGGCAGTCGCTGCTGGGCTTCCCGGACAACCTGGCCGAGGCCTGGACCCGCACCGATCTGCGAGGCGAGATCGAGCGCCAGACCGGCCTGCCGGTCGACCTCCTCAAGGACACCGCCGCCGCCTGCGTGGCCGAGCTGGTCGCCGGGCGGGGGCGCAGCGTGAGGAGTTTCCTCTACGTCTTTGTCGACACCTTCATCGGCGGTGGCCTGGTGATCGACAGCCACCTGCGCTCCGGCCTGCACGGCAACGCCGGGGCCATCGGCTCGCTGCCGCTGGGCCTGGCGTCGGCGGGAAGCAGCGCACCGCCGCCACAACTGCTCAGTGTGGCCTCGCTGCTGAACCTGGAAGCACGCTACCGCGATGCCGGGCTGGAGCCGACGGCCAGCGGCGACGAGCGGGCGCTCGAGCCCCCGTGGCGGCCCCACACCCAGGCCTGGATGCACGAGGCAGCCGCGTCCATCGCACTGGCCGCCAACAGCGCCGCCTGCCTGCTGGACCTGGACGGCGTGATCATCGACGGCAACTTTGCCCGCCCGGTGCTGACTGCCCTGCAGCGGGAGATCGACGCCGCGCTCGCCCGCTACAGCTGGGAAGGCGTGGTGCGGCCGGAGCTGATGCCCGGCACCATCGGCTCCGACGCACGGGCCATCGGTGGGGCGCTGCTGCCGCTGTATGCCAACTTCGCACCCGACCGCGACCTGTTCCTGAAAGTTGCCGAGAGCTGAGGTCCCTGGCGGGCTGCAACCATGCTGATCGAGCTCGAGACCCCGCGCCTGCGCCTGCGTACCTGGCGCGACAGCGACCGCAGCCCATTCGCCGCGCTGAACCAGGACCCGCACGTCATGGAGCACTTCCCCGCGCCCATCCCGCGCGAGCGCAGCGATGCCTCGATCGACGCCTGGCAGCGCGATTTCACCGAGCGCGGCTGGAGCAACTGGGCAGTGGAGCGGCGCGACTCAGGGGAGTTCATCGGCTTCACCGGCCTGTCGATCCCGCAGCGGCAATTCAGCTTCTCGCCCTGCGTGGAGATCGGCTGGCGCCTGGCCCACATCCACTGGGGCCAGGGCTTCGCCACCGAGGCAGCGTGCGCAGCGCTGGCCGCCGGCTTCGAGCGCATCGGGCTGAACGAGATCGTCTCGATGACGGCACTCACCAACCTCCGTTCACAGGCGGTGATGCGGCGCATCGGGCTGGCCGACGCGCGACACACCTTCGATCACCCGGGCGTGCCCGAGGGCCACGCGCTGCGGCCGCACTGCCTCTTTCGGCTCACCGCTGCGCAATGGCGGGCGCAGCGCGGCACAGCCTGATCCGGTATCACTTGGGGCGGATTCGGTAGAGCGTGCCCAAGCCGCCCGCGCCGTTCGCCCCGGTACCGCCGTAGAACTCGCCGTCGGCCAGTTCCACCAGCCCCGCGAGCGGGTGCCGGCCATCGAGGCCGTCCGGGTTGAACTTGTGCATCAGCGTGTAGGTGCCGCCCAGGCTGATCCGGTAGACCACGCCGCCGTCGTGTATGCCGCCGCCAGCCGTGACGCCGTAGAACTGGCCATCGCGGCCCAGGTGCAAGACCCCGACCGGCCGGTGGCCGCCATGCCGGGGGTTGAAGTCGTGGAACACACTGAACTCGCCATCGCGGCTCAGGCGGAACAGCATGCCATGCTGGGTGGCGTCGCCGCCGGTGGTCGTGCTGCCGTAGAGCATGCCGTCCGGGCCCTCGACCAGGGCCGACGGGTAGTGGCCGCCCTTGGGCCGCCTCCAGCCGAAGGCGTGCAACACCTTCACGTACCCGCCCGTGTGCATGGCGAATGCCGTGCCCAGGCGGTTGCGCCCTCCGGCGTAGGTCGTTCCGTAGAGCCGGCCGTCGCTGGCCTGGATCAGCGCGGTGGCGGGGTAGGCGCCATCGGCGTTGTCGAACGAGTGGACGATGCTGTGTGCCCCACCCAGGGTGATGCGGAACACGCTGCCGAAGCCGAAGGTGCCGCCTTGCCGGGTGGTGCCGTACAGGTGGCCGTCGTTGGCCTGCAGCAGGCCCGCCATCGGCGTCCAACCGTCGCTGCCGTCGGCCTGGAACGAGTGCAGGAGAGTCACCTCGCCGTCGGGGCGCATGCGGAACACGGTGCCCAGGCCGTTCAGGCCTCCAGCGGCCGTGGTGCCGTAGAAGTCCCCGTCGGCGCCCTGGATCAGGCCGTTGGGCTGGCTGCCGTCGCCGACATCGCCAAAGTCGTGCAGCACGGCCAACTGCCCGCCGGGCGTGAGCCGGAATGCCGTGCCGCCCCCGTGGGCGCCCGCATGCCGCGCGGTGCCGTACAGCCGGCCATCTGCGCCCACGGTCAGCGCGGCGTCGACCGAACTGCCGTCCGCTTCGGCGAGCGCATGCGTCACCTTGAAGGCTGCCGCGGCCGTGGCCCCGTGAACCGGTTCGGCGCCGGCGCCCCGGGGCGCCCACAGGGCCATGCCGACGCAGGCCACCAGGGGGAATGTCCAGCGGATGTAGGGTGACCAGCGCATGCCATGCTCGCTTTCGTGGCCGGGCAGCGAACGGCAGGCTTGCCGTTCGTGCAGCCCGAGAGAGCCACCGTAGTCGACCAGGCGACGGTGCGGATTGACGCACCTCAAGCCTGCACGGGCCGCTTCAGCGCCGCCCGAACATCATCTGCTTCGCCAGCGCAGACTTGACCGGCGGCAGTGCCTGCAGCAACCCGATGCCGAGCCCGCGCACCGCCGCCAGGCCGGGCCACTGCCAGGTGAAGCTGCGTGCCAGGAAATCGGTCGCGGCGATCATGCTCCAGCGGTCTGGGGCTCGGCTCCACTCCACGCGGCGCAACGCGGCATCCAGGTCGCCCGCTTCACGCAGGCTCTGCACCAGCACGAAGGCGTCGCGCAAGCCGAGGTTCAGGCCCTGGCCGGCCACCGGGTGCAGGGTCTGCGCCGCGTTGCCGATGCGCACTTGCCGGCCCGAGACCAGCGTGCGCTCGGCGTTCAGGCCCAGCGGAAAGCGCTTCAGCGGGCCCACCTCGCGCAGCGTCCCAGCGGCCTGCGGCAGCAAGGTGGCCAGCACGCTTCGGCGCTGGGTGTCGCTCAGCGGCTCGACCGGGTCGTCGTCGCTGGGGACACACCACACCAGCGCAGCGCGGCGCTCGCCGGGCGCATCGGCTGTCCCGGCCTTCAGCGGCAACAGGGCCACCGGCCCGTGGCGCGTGAAGCGCTCGAAGGCGGTGCCGTGCTCCGGCAATGCAGACAGTGTCACCGTGCCCACCCAGGCGGTTTGCCGGTAGTCGTGCGTCAGGCCCTTCTTCGCCTGGTCCGCGAAGACACCACCCTCGGCGATCACCGCCAGATCGAAGGGCTCGGCGATGCCGGCGTCGATTTCCACCCCGCCGGCCAACGGCTTCACCGCGGCCACCGGGCTGCCCAGGCGGAACCGGCAGCGCTCGGGTGCGGCCGCGCACTCGGCCTCCCAGGCACGCTGCAACGGCGCGACGATCTGGCCGTAGCGCAGCACGGCGCCCAGCTGCGGCACGCCCTCGTCGGCCGCACGGATGGTCAGCTCCGGGCGCAGCGGCACGCCGGTCAGCGTGGGCGGCGCCTGCGAGACATGCACCTGCAGGATCGG
>CAYJEC010000283.1:0-4976 GCA_964369025.1 uncultured Ideonella sp.
AGGTCGGCCTCCACCACATGGGCGCCACGGGCCAGGTTGACCAGGCCGGCACCGGGCGCCATGGCGGCGACGTAGCGCGCATCGAGCAGGCCGCGGGTGGCCGGTGTCAGCGGCAGCAGGTTGACCACCGTGTGGCTGGTCGCCAGCAACGGCGGCAGCGCCGCCGGACCGTCGGACGCTCGCCAGCCCTGGACCGTGTAGCCCTGGGCCCGCAGCCGGGCGGCCACCGCGCCGCCCATTTGGCCCATGCCCAGCACGGCTACCCGCCATTCGTCAGCGCGGGTCTGCGGCAGGGCCTGCCAGTGGCGCACCTGTTGCTGGCGGGCATAGGCGAAAAAGCCGCGGTGCAGGGCCAGCACCGCCCACAACGCTGTCTCGGCCATGGCCGCGTTCATTGCCGGATCCACCATGCGGGCCACCGGCACGTGCGGCGGCAGGCCGGGGTCGGCCAGCAAGCGGTCCACGCCGGCCCACAGCGACTGGATCAGGCGCAGGCCCGGCAGGCTCGCCAACGAGCCGGGAGGCGGATTGGCCACCACCGCGATGTCGATGCCAGCCCGATCCACGCCCTCCAGGTCAGCGACGACGGTTTCTTCGGGCAGCGCCCGCCGCAGATAGGCCAGCCAGTCGCTCGCCTCACCGGGCGCCCATTGACCACACAGGAAAACACTCATGACCGGCAGCGTAACCGGTTCACAATGGTGTTTCACCGGCCGCCACCGCGGCACCGGCCCGTGGAGAGACCGCGGTGGAACCCCAGAACAAGCCATCGACACCCGGACACCGAGGCCCGCACAGACCTCCGGTGCCTGAATCAAGCCAGGCCGCCCATGCGGCCGTTCGATCGCCCGCCCACGGTGCGGGATTGCGCCTGCCCAGCCTGTCCATCCGGATGGCCGTGCTGGCTGCCATCGTGGCAGGGGTGGTGCTCCCCGGCTTGGGCATGGTATGGGCCGATTCCGAGACCGCCCGAGACCAGATCGAGCCCATGATCGAGCGCCGCCGCGACAACGTGCTGAGCCTCACCGCCAGTGCGCTCGCCGGCCCGCTGCGCAGTGGCACCGCCGCCGAGGTGGCCGCGCTTCTGAACTCGGCCCTTCAGGACCCGCTGGTGTGCGGTGTCGAGTTGCGCGGCGGCGGCGTGGCGTTGCCGCCCCCGCCGGCCGCCCGATGCCCCACCGACACGCCTCAGGTATGGCGACAACGCCAGGTGGAGGGGGGCGTTCCGTTCGCAGCCGAACTGCGCCTGGCCTTTGACGACCGGGTGCTGGACCAACTCATGAGCGACCGCCGCAACGCGCTGATGCGGCTGGTGGCCGTGCAGATGGTGCTGGGCGCCGTGGTGTTGATCTGGGTCCTGAACTGGCGCCTGTTGCGGCCGATCGACCGGCTGAAGTCCCAGGCCGGCGGCCTGGCCCGCGCAGACAGCCTCGCTGCACCACGCGTCACCTGGCGGCGACAGGACGAGCTCGGCGAACTGGGCCAGCACCTGAACCTGGCGCGAGACCGCATCGAAGGCCTGGTCAACGAGCTGGAGGGCAGCAACGCCGAGTTGCGCCGTCTGGCCATGGTGGATCAGCTCACCAACCTGCCGAATCGCCGCTTGTTCCGCGAACTGTTCGACCATGCGCTGGCGGTGGCCCGCCGCTCGCAACATCCGATGGCGCTGATGTTCATCGACCTCGACCGCTTCAAGCACATCAACGACACGCTCGGCCACCCGGCGGGCGACGAGTTGCTGCGCTGCATCGGCCAGCGCCTGCGTGGCGCGATGCGCGGCTCGGACATCGTCGGTCGCCTGTCGGGCGACGAGTTCATCGCCCTGCTGCCCGATTCACCGGCCCCCGATGCGATTGCACACACGGCGCTGCGCGTGATCCACGCCATCGAGACCCCGGTGCCGCTGGCTGGCAAGCCGCTGCGCATGCAGATCTCTGCCAGCATCGGCGTGGCCCGCTACCCTCAGGACGGAGAGGGCTTCGACGAGTTGTTGCGGCATGCCGACCAGGCCATGTACCGCGCCAAGGCGGCCGGCCGTGGCCGTTACGCGATGTACCGGGCGGGCGAACCCGACCCCGCACCGACCTCCGACGGCGAGCTGGCCCAGGCGCTTTCGCGCCGTGAGTTGCTGATGCACTTTCAGCCGGTGATCGACACCACCACAGGCCAGGCAGTGGGCACCGAGGCCTTGGTGCGCTGGCAGCACCCACGCGAAGGCCTGCTGCCGCCCGCCCGCTTCATCCACCGCGCCGAGGAATGTGGGCAGATCCACGCACTGGGCCAGCAATCCCTGCACGCGGCCTGCGGCCAGTTGGCACTGTGGAAGGCAGCAGGCTTCCACGCCGGCAGCATGGCGGTGAACTTGAGCGCCGGCGAGTTCCGCCACGAACACCTGCCGCGCCTGCTGGCCCACTTGCTCGACGAGCACCAGCTCGATCCGGGCGAGTTGGAGCTCGAGCTGTCCACGCACACGCTGATGGCCGACCCCGAATTCACCGACGCGAGAGTCGAGGAGCTGCGCGCCATGGGCGTGGCCCTGGTGCTGGACGACGTCGGCTCGGCGATGCTTTCGCTGTCGCGCCTGGGCCAGCTGCACCCGGCCAAGATCAAGATCGACGCAGCACTGGTGGCCCGCCTTCCGCAGGACGCCGAGGCGCGGGCCACGGTGCACGCCATCGTGCAACTGGCCCGCAGCCTGTCGATCTCGGTGGTCGCCTCGGGCGTGGAGACGGAGGCGCAGCGCGACACGCTGGCCGCAGCCGGCTGCCAGTGGCAGCAGGGCTTCTTGTTCTCGCGGCCGGTACCCGCCAGCAACGAACCGGTGTGGGCCACGCCGCACCCAGCCAGCATCGCCCGCCCGCTGTTGGTTCAGCGCGGGGTGGTCGCCAGCACCTCCAGCAAGCGGTCCAAGCCCCACTGAACGGTCGCGCTGCGCACCGCCGTGCGGTCGCCGGCAAACACCCGCTGCTCGGCCCTGGTTTCCCCACGCCAGGCCAGGCCCAGCCAGACCAGGCCCACCGGCTTGCCGGGGGTCGCTCCCGTTGGGCCGGCGATGCCGGTGACCGCAATCGCCAGGTCGGCTGCGCTGTGCGCCAGTGCGCCCTGGGCCATGGCCCGCACCACTGGCTCGCTGACCGCACCGTGGGCGGCGATCAGCGTGGCGTCCACCCCCAGCAGCTCGGTCTTGGCGGCATTGCTGTAGGTGACGAAACCGCGCTCGAACCAATCGCTGGAGCCGGCAACGCTGGTGCACAGCGCGGCGACCAGGCCGCCGGTGCAACTCTCGGCTGTGGTCAGCCGCCAGCTGCGGGCACGCAGCCCTTCGGCCAGAGCCGGAAGGCGGGCGATCAGGCCGGCATCGTCGTTCAGCAACGCCATCACCCCACCACCACCCGCCACAGCGCCAGCACCAGCAGCGTGCACAGCGCCGCCACCAAGTCGTCGAACAGGATGCCCCAACCCTGGCGCCAGCCTGGAGGCTCGCCTGGGCGGCCCTTGAACAGGCGGTCGGCCCAGGCCACCGGCCCGGGCTTGGCGGCGTCGAAGTAGCGGAACAGCGCGAACGCGGCGAGTTGGGCAGCAAAGCCCGCCGGCATCAGCACCCACAGCACGGCCCAGAAGGCAATCACCTCGTCCCAGACGATGGCCCCGGGATCGGCGGTGCCCATGGCCTGGGCAGTGCGGGTACAGGCCCACCACCCGACGCCCAGGCCGACCGCCAGCACGGCCCCCCAGGCCGCAGGGCCAAGCCAGTGGCTGAGCACCAGAAAGGCGAGCCAGGCCCACAGCGTGCCTGCGGTGCCAGGCGCCACCGGCGACAGGCCGCTGCCAAAGCCAAAGGACAGGGCATGTGCAGGGTGGGAGAGCATCAGGCGGGCGCTGGCCCGGCGCGGTGGCGTGGCGCTGTTCATCCGACCCCCTTGACGCTGCGCGCCGCCTCCCGGAAGTGGTCGAACGAGGACCAACGCCCCAGGTCCAGCGCCTCGCCGCCCTGAGCCTGGCTGAGCACCCTCAGGCCGTGGGTGGCCGGCTCGATGCGGCCGATGCAGCACACCGGTGTGCCGCTGGCCTGGCTGGCGGCATGCACCTGTGGCGCCTGGGCGGGCGCGGCGGTGAACAGCAGCTCGTAGTCATCACCGCCTGCCAGCAGGCACTCGCACTGCAGGTTTTCGGCTTGTGACGCCAGCACCGGGCTGCGCGGCAGCTCGTCCAGCCAGATGGTGGCCCCCACGCCCGAGCGGCGAAGGACATGGCCCAGGTCGCCCAGCAGGCCGTCGGAGAGATCGATTGCCGAGCTGGCCACGCCGCGCAACGCCTGGCCCAGCGCGACCCGCGGCTCGGGCTGTTCCATGGCCTGGCGCACCGCAGAGAACTCATGGCCGGCCAGATCGACCCGGCCACGGAACACCTCCAGGGCCAATCTCGCGTCGCCCAGCCGGCCGCTGACCCACAGGTCGTCGCCAGGCTTCGCACCGCTGCGCAGCAGGGCCTGGCCCGGCGGGACCTCGCCAAGAACGGTGATGCCGATGGTCAGCGGCCCTGCCGTGGTGTCGCCACCGACCAGCTCGATGTCGAAGCGCTGTGCCAGCGCCAGCAGGCCCTGGGCAAAGGGCGCGAGGAACGCCTCGTCGGCGCGCGGCAGGCTGAGCGACAACGTGAAGGCCACCGGTGTCGCGCCACAGGCCGCGAGATCGCTCAGGTTCACGGCCAGCGCCTTGTGGCCCAGGCGCTCCGGCGCCACGGTGGGCAGGAAGTGCCGGCCCTCCACCAGCATGTCGGTCGACACCGCCAGTTGCCGGCCGGGCGTGGGCGCGATCAGGGCGCAATCGTCGCCGCCGCCCAGCACCGCGCGCTCCAGCCGCGGGCGGAAGTAGCGCTCGATCAGGTCGAATTCACCGAGGGACATGCCCTGATTGTCGGCGACTCAGCCGAGCGCCGGGCCGCCCCAAGCCGGCTGATCACCCGCTCGTCGGGTG
>CAYJEC010000284.1:0-4967 GCA_964369025.1 uncultured Ideonella sp.
ACGCGATGAGCTACCAGTATCTGGTGGGCGCTGAGATCGACTACAAGGAAGACCTGCAAGGCGCACAGTTCGTGATCAAGAACCCGAACGCCACCACCACCTGTGGTTGTGGTTCGAGCTTCTCGGCCTGAGCAGGCGCTGCACCATCAAGGGCCGCCTTTGGGCGGCCTTTGTCGTTCAGGGCACGACTGCGGTGACTTCGATCTCCACCTTGGCGCGGGCCTCGATCAGCGCGCTGACCTGCACCGCAGTCATCGCGATCGCGTAGCTGCCAACAGTGTCGCGGAACACGGCGCCGATCTCCCGGGCACGCGCCAGGTACTCGGCGCGATCCACCAGGTACCAGGTCATGCGCACGATGTGTTCGGGCACCGCGCCGGCCTCGGCGAGCACGGCGCGCACGTTCAGCAGCGCTTGCCGGGTCTGCTCGACGAGGTCGTCGGTCTCGAACTGGCACTGGGTGTTCCAGCCGATCTGGCCGGCCACGTAGACCTGGGTGCCTCGCGCGGCGACACCGTTCACATAGCCCCGTGGCGGTGTCCAATGGGCGGGTTGCAAGACCTTGTGCATGGGTTTCCTTCTCAGGTGGTGGTGTCCTGCCGAAGCCGGAAGCGCTGCAGCTTGCCGGTCTCGGTGCGCGGCAGTTGGGTGCGGTACTCGATGGCGCGCGGGTACTTGTAGGGCGCGACGGTCTGCTTGACGAAATCCTGCAGTGCGCGGGTCATCGTGGCATCGCCGGTGTGGCCGGGCTTCAGCACCACGTAGGCCTTGACGATCTGGCCGCGTTCCGCGTCTGCCACGCCGACCACGCCGCACTCGGCCACGGCCGGGTGCAGCAGCAGCGCGCTCTCGACCTCCGGGCCGGCGATGTTGTAGCCGCCACTGATGATCATGTCGTCGGTGCGCGCCTGGTAGACGAACTGGCCATCCTCGTCGATGCGGTAGGCGTCGCCGGTGAGGTTCCAGCCGTTCTGCACGTACTGCGCCTGGCGTGCATCGGCCAGGTACTTGCAACCGGTGGGGCCTTTGACAGCCAGGCGGCCGACCTGCCCGTGCGGCAACTCCTGCCCGGCCTCGTCGACCACGCAGGCGCGGTAGCCGGGCACAGCCATGCCGGTGGCGCCGGGCTTGGCGTGCGCCTCGTCGGCCGAGATGAAGATGTGCAGCATCTCGGTCGAGCCGATGCCGTCGATCAGCTCGATGCCTGTGGCCTCACGCCACAGTGCGCGGGTGGCGGCCGGCAGGGCTTCGCCAGCGGAGACGCATTTGCGCAGGCTTCCCAGGTCATGGGGCCGCGGCTGTTGCAACGCGATGGCACGGTACGAGGTGGGCGCGGTGAAGCAGACCGTGGCGCGGTAGCGTTCGATGGCGGCCGGAAGGGTCTCCGGTGAAGCCCTTTCCACCAGCACCGTCGAGGCACCGATCGACATCGGGAACAGCAGCATGCCTCCCAGGCCGAAGGTGAACGCCAACGGGGGGCTGCCGATGAAGACATCGTCCGGCGTGGCGCGCAGCACATGCGGCGGCCAGCAGGCGCAGGCTGCCATCACATCGCGGTGGAAGTGCATCGTGGCCTTCGGCGTGCCGGTGGTGCCGGAGGTGAAGGCCATCAGGCAGACGTCGTCGGCCGACGTGGGCACCACGTCGAACCGCGTGTCGCGCCGCGCAATGCGCGCCTCCAGGCCATCGGGGCCGGCATCGTGGAAAAGCGCCACCTGGCGCAGCGTGGGCGCGTTCTCGCGGGCCATTGTCAACTCGTCGGCCAGCCGCGCGTCGCACAGTGCGTGGCTGATCTCCGCCTTGGCGATGATGGGCTGCAACTCGCGCGCACGCAGCAACGGCATGCTGCCCACGGCGATGCCGCCGGCCTTGACCACCGCCAGCCAGCAGGCCGCCAGCATGGGTGTGTTGGCGCCGCGCAGAAGCACGCGCTGGCCGCTCACCAGCCCCATGCCCTGCACCAGTTCGTTGGCGATCCGGTTCACCTGTGCCTGCAACTCGGCATAGGTCCAGCGCACGCCCTCGCCCTGGATGGCCAGGCGCGCGCCGTCGCCGGCGTCCACCCGGGCGTCGAGCAGGTGTGCGACGCAGTTCAGACGGTCAGGGAACCGCAGCGATGGCAACTCGAACAGCAACTCCGGCCACAACTCGGGAGGGGGCAGCCGGTCGCGGGCAAAGGTGTCGGTGTGGGCGCTGGGCAGCAGCGGGGGCATGGGCGAACTCCAGGAGTGCGGTCGACCCGGCGGGTGACGAGAATCTAGGTGGAATTACTTCACATGTCAACTATTCAGGCCTATACTTTTTCGGAACGCAGGCCGCCGCATGGGTTGCCGGCCAGCCCTCCGAACCCTATCCTGCCCCGATGACCAAGCGACTCTGGGACATCTCGCCTCCCGTGCATGCCGGCGCGCCGGTGTTCCCGGGCGACACAGCGTACAGCCAGCAATGGGTGGCCGAGATCGCCCCCGGCTGCCCGGTGAACGTGTCGGCCATCACCCTGTCGCCGCATGTGGGCGCGCACGCCGACGCGCCGCTGCACTACGACCCGCAGGGGGCGCCGATCGGTGTCGTCGATCTCCAGCCGTACCTGGGGCCGTGCCGGGTGATCCACGCCATTGGCTGTGGCCCGTTGATCGAACCATCGCATCTGGCGCATGCCCTGGCGGGCCTGCCATCGCGCGTGCTGGTGCGCACCTACCGGCACATGCCGCAGGCCTGGTTCGATGCAGCGCTGCCGGCCTTTGCCGCTGCCACCGTCGAGCTGCTGGCCGAGCGCGGTGTGCTGCTGGTGGGCATCGACAGCGCCAGTGTCGACCCGGCCGACAGCAAGGCTCTGCCCAGCCACCAGGTGCTGCGCCGGCGTGGCCTGCGGGTGCTGGAGAACCTGGTGCTCGACGATGTCCCCGAGGGCGATTACGAACTGATCGCCCTGCCGCTCAAACTCACCACCGCCGACGCCTCCCCGGTGCGCGCGGTCCTGCGCGAACTCTGAGGCCCTCACCCATGACGACCCCGCTGACCCGAGCCGACTGTGCGGCCCTCGATGCCGCCGACCCGCTGGCACCCTTGCGCCACCAGTTTGCCCTGCCCGAGGGCGTGATCTACCTGGACGGCAACTCGCTCGGCGTGCTCCCCAAGGCCACGCCGGCCCGCGTGGCCGAGGTGGTGCAGCAGGAGTGGGGCGTGGGCCTGATCCGCAGTTGGAACACGGCCGGCTGGATCGACCTGCCCGCACGCATCGGCGACAAGATCGCCCGGCTGGTGGGCGCCGGCCCCGGCGAGTTGGTGGCGGCCGACTCGACCTCGATCAACCTGTTCAAGGTGCTCAGCGCCGCGATCGCCATCGCCCGGGAGGACCACCCGGGCCGCCGCGTGATCCTCTCCGAGCGCAGCAACTTTCCGACCGATCTCTACATCGCCCAGTCACTGGCCCGCCAGCACGGCATGGAGCTGGTGCTGGCCGCCAGCGACGAGATCGCGGCTCGCATCACCAACGACGT
This sequence comes from uncultured Ideonella sp., assembly GCA_964369025.1. Classification (GTDB taxonomy): domain Bacteria; phylum Pseudomonadota; class Gammaproteobacteria; order Burkholderiales; family Burkholderiaceae_C; genus Ideonella. The sequence continues at coordinate 3,501 of CAYJEC010000284.1, forward strand.
GGCGGTGCTGATGATCACGCAGGTCAACTACCGGACCGGGCTGCTGCACGACATGGTGGCTCTGACCGCCAAGGCCCATGCGGTGGGCGCGCTGGCGGTCTGGGATCTGGCGCACTCCGCCGGGGCGGTGTCGGTGGACCTGACAGGCGCCGACGCCGATTTCGCGGTCGGCTGCGGCTACAAGTACCTCAATGGCGGGCCCGGCTCGCCGGCCTTCGTCTGGGCAAACCCGCGCCACGCCAGCCGCTTCTGGCAGCCGTTGTCGGGCTGGATGGGCCATGCAGCGCCCTTCAGGTTCGACACCGACTATCGGCCGGCCGAGGGCATCTCGCGCTATCTGTGCGGCACGCCGTCCGCGGTGGCCATGTCGGCGCTGGAGTGCGGGGTCGACACCCTGCTCGCCGCCGAATCACTGGGCGGCATGCCGGCGCTGCGTGCCAAGTCACTGGCCCTGTCAGGCCTGTTCCTGGCCCAGGTGCAGGAGCGCTGCGCCGCCCACGGCCTGCCCTCGGTCAGCCCGGCCGAGGCCTGGCAGCGCGGCAGCCAGGTGTCGCTGGCCTGCCCCGGCAGTGGCTACGCGGTGATGCAGGCCCTGATCGCCCGCGGCGTGATCGGTGACTTCCGCGCTGGCGATGGCAGCCCGCAGGAGCCCGATCTGCTGCGCTTCGGCTTCACGCCGCTCTACACCCGGTTTGTCGATGTGTTCGACGCCGTCACCGCTCTGTCTGCCGTGATGGACAGCGGCGAGTGGCAGGAAGCCCGTTTCAACCAGAAGGCGGCCGTGACATGACCTGCCCCCACCACCCCCCGGCCGGTGAGGCCATCGTGCGCGACGAGGGTGCCCAGCTCGATTTCTCGCGCGACATGAGCTACGGCGACTACCTGCACCTGGACCAGGTGCTGAACGCCCAGGCCCCGCTCTCGCCCGACCACAACGAGATGCTCTTCATCGTGCAGCACCAGACCAGCGAGCTGTGGATGAAGCTGATGCTGCACGAGCTGGGTGGCGCCGTGGCGCATCTGGCGCGCGACGATCTTCCCCCGGCTTTCAAGATGCTGGCGCGGGTCTCGAAGATCATGGAACAGCTCGTCCACGCCTGGGACGTGCTGGCCACGATGACGCCGCCGGAGTACTCGGCAATCCGCCCCTACCTGGCGCAGTCCAGTGGTTTCCAGAGCTGGCAGTACCGTTGCATCGAGTTCATGCTGGGCAACAAGAACGTAGCGATGCTGAAACCGCATGCGCACCGGCCGGACCTGCTGGCCAAGGTCGAGGCCGCCTGGAAGGCGCCCTCGCTGTACGACGAATCCTTGCGCCTGCTGGCGCGCCGTGGCATCCCGGTGCCCGCCAGCCACCTGGAGCGCGACTGGACCCAACCCTACGCGGCCCACGCCGAGGTGGAGCAGGCCTGGCTGCAGGTCTACCGGAAGCCGGATTCGAACTGGGATCTCTACCAACTCGGCGAG
>CAYJEC010000285.1:0-4966 GCA_964369025.1 uncultured Ideonella sp.
CAGCGCGCGGGTTCGGCGCACCAGGTTGAACCCGTCTTCGCCCAATTCGTCGGCCATCGCCTCGTGGGCGAGATCGAACAGGAACTGGCTGAACAGGGTAGGCGCCACGGCGTCGATCGAGTGGTCGCCCTTCCACGAGGCCAGTTGCTCGACCAGGGCGGGCTCGCCCGGCCCGGTGGCGGCGGCGCGCAGATCGGGCAACACCGAAGCCAGCAGGCGCGGGCCGTAGCCGGTCTGGGTGTCCAACTGAAGCGACTGGGCGCGGGGGGTGTCCCAGCCAGTGGCTGTGGCGGCGAGTTGCTGCTCCAGACGCGCGGCGCGGTCCCACAGGTTGTAGTAGCCGGGCACCGGGTCCGCACCGGCGGGCTGGTGATTGGCCGACACGATGTAGCCGCGCGCCGGGTTTTCCTCTTGCGGGTTTTGGCTGAAGGGAAGGAAGCCACGCTTGTCCGCCTCGGCCATGCCCCCATCCAGGATGAAACTCGGCTCCACACCGGCAGGCCGCATTGGCAACTTGGCGGCTGCCCACCAACCGATGTCGCCAGCCGCGTTGGTCCAGACCACATTCAGGCCGGGCGAGTGGATCAGGCTCGACGCTTCGCGCGCCTTGGCCAGGGTGTCGGCACGATCCAAGGCGTAGAACGCGTCGAGGATGGGATTCTCGGTTTCGAGAAAGGCCCACCACATGGCCACCGGGCGCTGGCCAACGCTCTTGTCCAAGGCGTCGTTGACGATCGGGCCGTGTGGGGAGCGCCTCAAGGTCAAGGTGATCGGGTCGGCTCCCTTGACCGTGATGGTTTCCTGTCGCTCGACCAGATCAGCCCATTGGCCGGCCGCCCACACCTGCTTTGGGTTGTCCGGGTTGACCTTCTCTGCGATCAGATCGATGTCGTCGTTCTGGAACATCGTCAGGCTCCAGCCGAAGTGCTGGTTGTGGCCGACCAGCGCAAATGGGTTCAGTGCCTGGTGCAGGCCATACAGCTCGAAACCAGGTGCCGACAGATGCGCCTCGTACCAGACGGCCGGAACCGAGAATGCAATGTGCGGGTCGCCCGCCAAAAGGGGCTTGCCGCTGGCGGTGCGAGCGCCCGAGATGGCCCAGGCGTTGCTGCCCTCGAACACCGGTACGCCGGCACTCGACAGGGCGTCGTGGCTGAGCGCAGCAAGGCGGTTCAGGCCGTGCCAGTCCGCGGGCGCCAGGCCCGCCGTGCCATGCGTCACGCCCTCGGGATGCCAGCCAAGATCGAAGATACGCAGGTGTTCGGCCCCGAGTTCGTCGCGGATGCGGGTCAACACCGGTTCGGTTCGGAAGGCCGCAGCGAAGCTGTAGGCCAGATAGCCGGCGACGCTGGCCGTGTCGGCCATGGTGAAGGGGCGCTTGGGGATGCCCAGCAGGGCAAATTCGATCGGCGCCGGCCGATTGGCCTGGTACTGGTTGACGCCGTCCAGGTAGGCCTGCAAGGCCACGGTGGACGGCGCCGCCGGATCCAGCCTGGCGGCATAGGCATCGGCGTGGTGGCGGATGGCCAGGCTGCGGAAGAGGCGGTCGGTGTCGACCAGCTTCGGGCCCAGGATGTCGGCCAGTTCACCGCGCGCAAGGCGGCGCAGGATCTCCATCTGGAACAGCCGATCCTGGGCATGGACATAGCCCAGGGCTCGGTACAGGTCGGTCTCGCTCCCCGCGCGGATATGGGGCACGCCGAAGTCGTCATAGCGGACCTGAACCTGGGCCTTCAGACCCGTCAGCGGCAACTCACCGGATCGCTGCGGCAGCCGCGCCTGCCACCACCAAGCCAGCCCGAGGGTGGCCACGACGATCAGGCCCAGAAGGGCCAGGCCAGAGAGCTTCAGTGCACGTTTCATGGCGAGTCACAGGTGTAGACCGGCCGATTCTGCCTCCCGCCGAAGCCCTGTCTGGTGCAAACCTGCCGAGCGGGGCTGTCAGACGCTGCGCAGCGGTGCGCGGAAGACGTATCCGACGCGTGATTGCGATTGCATGGGCACCACGACCGGCGTGGCACGCTCGATGCGGCGGCGCAGGCGGTACAGCGTGGCACTGAGGGTGTTGTCTGGCTCGTCGGTCACCGGGCGGCCGAGGCGTTGGCAGAGCACTTCCCGCGTGACGATCTTTCCCTCGGCCTCGACAAAGCATTGCATCACCACCAGGTCGCCGTCGCTCAGATCGACCCGGACGCCATCCGGCGCCACCAGTTGGCCGGCTTGCTGGTCCATCAACCATTCCTTCGAGCCCGCCTCGGTGGCGACCACACGCCGGTGGACCGCTCTGATGGCCACGACCACCTGGTCGAACGAGACGGGCTTGGCCAGGTGCATGTCGGCTCCGGCATCGACCACCGACGAAAACACATCCTGCGCGACCCGGCCCGAGACCACCAGCACACCGGCGTGCGTATGACTGCGCAGCAGGCGAATCAACTCGACGCCGTCGACCCCCGGCAGCATCAGATCGACCAGGTAGAAGCCATGGCTGAAGGGCGCCTTGTCGGCGAGCAACGCGTTGCCGTCCGCAAAACAATGAACCTGAATGCCGAGTTCGCGCAGGTGTTGCGCCAAAAACTCCGTGTACTCGGCATCGTCGTCGATGACGGCGATAGAGGCAGGCAGCGGGGCAGCGGAATCGGGCATGGGGCTTGGTGTGGCGGGTCCGGGCGATTTTAGGTAAGCGCGCATCGATCCTGAAGCGCGCCGATGCCCAGAAATGACCTGACCCTGCCGTGCATGCGGCTATGTAAGTGGTTGAGTGTCATCCATCCACCATGCCACGGCCAAGCAGCCGGCCAATCCCCCTGATTTGATATCAGTCAAGACTCGCGTTGCGCGTCTCGCGTGGCGCAGAATGGTCCATCGCCTCACCGGAGCAGTGGGAGATCCGCGGCCAGCAAAGGTTCCAGATGGCGAGCACCAGCCTGTTTGAACGCATCGCGGAGGATTCCCCGGACGGCGTGGTCCTGCTGGACGAGTGCGGACTGATCACGTTCTGGAACCGTACCGCTGAGCAGATGTTTGGCCACCGGCGAGAGCAGGCTCTCGGGCAACGCCTGGACGACTTGCTGCTGCAGCCTTCCGACGTCGACATTGGCGCAGCCACCGCGTCGGGGGCTGGCCTTCAGCGCTGGCCGCAATCCTATGAGGCCGTGGCGCGCTGCGCCGACGGGGCCTTGCTCTATGTGAATGCGGCTTCACGCCCCATCGTCGACCCGGACGGAGCACCGGTCGGTGAACTCTACAACCTGGCCGACGTGACCCTGCCCAAGATGCGGCGTGACGCTCAGCTGATCGAATCGCGCTACCGCGAACTGCTCGATTCGATGCCTGATGCCATCGTGATCGTCAACGACATCGGCCGAATCGTCTTCGTCAACGCCCAGGCCGAGGCCATGTTCGGTTATGGACCGCATGAATTGGTAGGGGCCTCACTGACTGTGCTGCTGCCGGAGCGCTATCGGGCCTCGCATGGCCAGCACCGCGAGCGCTACATGGCGCATCCCCACACCCGGCCGATGGGCCGCGGCCTGGATCTCTTTGGTTTGCGAAAAGGTGGCGACGAGTTCCCGGTGGAGATCAGCCTGAGTCCCCTGCGCACCGATGTGGGCACACTCGGCATGAGTGCCATCCGCGACATCAGCGAGCGGCGGCGTGTCGAGCGTGCGCTGGAGGAGAAAAACCTGGAGCTCGAGCGGGCGAACCGGTCCAAGGACCGGTTCCTGGCCACCATGAGCCACGAACTGCGCACGCCGCTGAACGCCATCATCGGATTCACTGGCATCCTGCTGATGCGCCTGCCTGGGCCGCTGACGGCCGACCAGGAGAGGCAACTTGGCATGGTGCAATCCAGCGGCCGTCATCTGCTGTCGTTGATCAACGATCTGCTGGATTTGGCCAAGATCGGTTCCGGCAGCGTCCATATGCAACTGTTGCCGGTGGATTGCAATTTGCTCGTCGATGAGGTCGCCACCACGCTGCGGCCCAGCGCCAGTGCGAAGCATCTCGATATGACACTCGACTTGCCTGATGATCCGGTGTGGGTTCTGGCCGATCGGCGCGCCTTGCAGCAGATCCTGATCAACCTGGCCAACAACGCGATCAAGTTCACCGAGCGCGGTGAGGTGTCGATCGCCGTGCGAGTGCACCGAGAGGCGGATCAAGAGTGGGTCACGCTGGCGGTGACCGACACCGGCATCGGCATCTGCACCGAGGACCAGGCACAGCTGTTCCAGGCCTTTACCCAGGTCGGCAGCCCTGCGTTGCACGCCCGTGTGGAGGGCACCGGGCTGGGCCTCTACCTGTGCGGTAAGTTGGCGGCAGTTCTGGGCACCCGCATCGATGTCAGCAGCCAGTTGGGGCAGGGCAGTTCGTTCTCGTTCACGTTGCCAGGATCGGTGTCGGGATGAGCACCGCGCCACGTGTGCTGGTTGTCGACGACAACGCGATCAATCTGGCGCTGATGACCTACTTGCTGGATGCCTACGGTTTTGAGACCGCCGCAGCCGGGAATGGCGAAGAGGCATTGGCCTGCCTGGCGGACTGGTCCGATGCCGCTGCCGTTCTCTGCGACATCCAGATGCCGGTGATGGATGGATACGAGTTCGCCCGCAGGTTCAGGGCGCACCCGTCCTGGGTGGGTATTCCGCTGGTGGCCGTCACGGCCCTGGCGATGGTCGGCGATCGCGAACGCATCCTGGCGGCAGGCTTCGACGCCTACCTGGCGAAGCCGATTGAGCCCCAGACGTTTTTGGTGAGCCTGTTTGATGCCGTGCCATCTCTGCGGGCAGCATCAGCCCGCGATGGCACCCCTGGGACAGGGAACGACGCACGGCCCTGATCTAATCTCCAGCGGCGTGTTTTTGCAGCACGGCAACGCCCCGGACGTCATTGCGCTGGTGAAGCCTGACCCGGCAGTGCGCCGGATCCCTGTCTCAGCACTCGACGATGTTGACGGCCAGGC
>CAYJEC010000286.1:0-4959 GCA_964369025.1 uncultured Ideonella sp.
CTCCTCCATCAGCGCGACCTGGCCGAGGTGATCCGCCACGAACACCGGGTGCCGGCCGCCGAGCAGCGGAAAGATGGCCAGGGTGCCGGGAGGCTCGTGAGAGAACGTCCCCTGCAGCATCAGCACTGGGCAGTGGTCGGCGAGACGCCGAACCTCGCGCGCGAGGCGCTCGACCGCCGGGCTGTGCACGTCGAGCGCATGGTCTGTCGCGTCGCCCGAGATCACGGCCGCATCAACGCCGCGCCTGATCGCCTGGTCCACCGCGAAGCCGAAGCATCGGCCCGCCTCGTCGAGGTTCTTCCCGCTGAAATGCAGGTCCGAAAACTGCGCCACCTTGATCATGAGAGTTCCTTCCGTCGGTTGTGCGTGAGCGTCCTGAGCACCTGCCGCCAGCATCGGCCCGCGGCGCCAGGCTTCAAGCGCTGGCGGGACCAGCGATGGCGCCGCCTTGTGCGGCGCCGGCCGCAATCAAGCCCAGACCTCGAGCTCGCCCTTCACCTTCTCGACGAAGCCGGCACCGTCGTCCTGGAAGGGTGTGAGGTCCTCCAGTGCACGCTTGCGGCCACCTGCGGCCTTCTTCCAGCCTTGGCCCCAGCGCTTGGTGGCGTAGCGCTCATAGCTCTCGGCGTCGACACCAAGCGCCGCGGCGGCATCGAACAGCCACGCCAACTCCTTGGCCTCGACACCGGCGTCCGCCGCTGCCGGCCTGCCAGCCAGCGGCGCTTCGCCGCGCTTCGGCTGGGCGGAGCGCGCAGGCTCGGCCCGCGCCGGCGCCGCCGGCCTGCTCGCGGTTGACGCGCCGGAAGAGCGCTGGCCGCGCTCCGCGGCTTGCTCGACCACGGGGGACGGACTCGCGACCTCGATCACGCCGTCTTCACTGACCACCTGGACGGTGCTCGTCCCGCCACCATGGCCCTGGAGGACGTTGGCCGCATCCGCAGCGCGAAGCTCGAGCGCGTCGAGGTCCTCGTCGTGGCGCAGCAGTGCGGTCGGATCCACCGGCGCCTCGAGTTCAATCAGCCACTGGGCCACGCGGGTTGGACGGCCTTCCTCGTCGATCCGCGAGACCTCCACCAGGCGCTTGCTGATGTAGAACGGCGTGCGCTGGCCGTCGAGGAAACCAGAGATGCGGCCGCCGCGCATGAAGCCGATCGTCTGGAACTTCTCGATGGCCGCCTGCATGGCGTAGAAGCTGTTCGTCGGCAGCTCGAAAGCGCTGATCGACTTGATGCCGGGGACGAAGAAGATGAACCGGCCCGACAGGTTGCACTTCTTGCCCTGGTACTCGGCGCAGCTCTCGGGATCGCACAGCCCGTTGTTCTCGGCGCGCAGCGTCACCTTGCGGCCGCCGAAGATGCGCACGACGCGGCGGCCCGCGCCCGGCGCCGGCGGCTGCTCGTAGGTCTTGCAGTACCGCGTCTGCCCGTCCTCGGAGTACTCGGACCAGAAGCGCCGCTCGCTGGACGTCCAGGTCACCAGCTCATGCGGCATGACGTTCTGCCAGGCATCGGCCGGGAACACCACCGGGAAGCGATACAGGCGCTGGACACCGTCACCGCGGTCCTCGGCATACAGGTCCATGATCTGCCGCGCGAGTTCGGGGTTTGGGAAGTCCTCGCCTCGGACGGTGAAGTACGGGACGTTCTTCGGCGTGAGCGGGTTCTTGAGGTCGGGCAGCGCCGCGGCGAGTTCCCGCTCGATCGCGTCGAACCCCTTGCCCTGCGCCACGCCGGCGTCGTAGATCTCGCGCGCCTGGCCGGACTCGGCCGCTCGCCGAGTCAGCACCTTGATGCCGGCCCGGATGCGGCCGCCCACCGGGATGCGCTGCGCCGAGCGGCCCAGCAGCGTGGGGATCGCCACCGCGCCGCCCGCGGCCGGGACCAGGCCACCGCCCTGCCCGTTCGCCTTGCTCTGTGCCATTGCGACCATTCATCTCTCCTTCGCAAGTTGGTGAATGTGGAGATTCATGGTCCCGCCAGCCTCGGCTCTTTCAAGTCCTCGGTACGGGCCGCCGCTGGGCGGGTTGCGCGACCACGCTCGATCACGACCTCGAAGTCGGGCATGCCGCGCATGAGTAGCCCACCCCAGCGCTTGGTCACGATCCGCCTGTCCAGGATCGTCACGCGCCCTCGGTCATGGATCGTGCGAAGCAGCCGCCCCAGCCCCTGCTTCAGCCGCACCGCGGCCTCCGGCACCGTGATCTCGATGAAAGGCGACCCACCCCGCGACTCGACCCACTCACGCCGCGCCTCTTCAAGCGGCGAGTCCGGCACCGAGAACGGGAGCTTGGCGATCACGACGTGCGTGCAGTACTCCCCTGGCAGGTCAACGCCTTCGGCGAAGGTGCTCAGGCCGAACAACACGGACCGATCGGCGCGGTCGACGGCGGCGCGGTGCCGCGCGAGCATCTCGCCCTTGGGCATCGACCCCTGCACCAAGGTGACCCGCCTCAGCTCCTCGGGCAACTGGGCGTAGACCTCGCGCATCTGCCGTGCCGATGTGAAGAGCACCAGCGTGCCGAGGGTCTCCACGAGGGCTGGCAGCCGGTCACTGACCTCACGCGTGTGTTGCTCCGCGGCCGTCGGCTCCGTGCGCATCGCCGGCACCACGAGCTGCGCGTTCTTGCGGAAGTCAAAGGGAGACTCGACGCGCAGGAAGGCCGGGCTGTCGAAGAAGCCGAGGCCGGACTGGCGCAGGAACAGGTCGAAGGTGCCGCACGACGTCAGGGTGGCGGACATCACCACGGCACCACTTGCGCGATTCCACAGCAGCCTGCGAAGCTTGTCGCCGCCGCTGATCGGCGACGCGCAGACCAGATAGTCGTCCGGACGCCCGCCTTCGTCATGTCGCTCGATCCAGCGCGCGATCGGCGGCGCATCCTCCGGCTGCTCGGCCAGCATCAGTTGCCAGGTGTCCACCAGGTTGTCCAGCCTCACCACGTAGAAGCCCAGCACAGACAGAACCTGCGTGGCCAGCGTGCCCACACTCGGCGCCTTCTCGAGGACATGCTCCCTGAGCGAAGCGAAGGTCTTCTGCAACTCCTCGCCGGCGGCCAGGACCTGCCCACCAGCCGTCTCGCACCAGTCCGGCAACGGCCCGGACTTGAACCGGCGGGCGCGCTTCTCCTCGAAGCCGTTGGTGCCGTGGATCCGGTGGTGCAGATCGCGCAGCGCCCGCTCGATGCGTTCGGCACTGGCCCGGCTGTCGCGGATCAGCTGCTCGTCGAGCCGCAGCCCGAGGACCGCATCGCGCACCGCGTTGCACGCCCCTTCCAGCCAGTCGATCGCCCCGCGCAGCGCATGCCTGGCCGAGAAGTGCTCCACCGCCTTGGCGGCCAGGCTGTGGGCCTCGTCGAACACGTAGATGGTCTCTTGGGGCGGCGGAAGGACACTCGCCCCATCCATGTCGATGGCCGACAGCACGAGGTCATGGTTGGCGATCACGAGGTCCGCCTCCTTGACCCGCTGCCGCGCGGCTTGGAACGGGCACCGTGCGAATTCGGGGCACTTGGAACCGGCGCAGCCCTGGCGATCCGTGGTGACGCGATCCCACACCTCGTCGACCACGGGCAATGGCAGTTCGTCCCGATCCCCGCTCCATCGACCCGCGTCGAAGGAAGCCAGCAACTCCCTCATCACTGCCACCCGCCGGGGTGCGTCTTCGGCACCGCCGGGGCCGCCGGGGCCGCGCTCGCCCGCAAGGTCGAGGCCTCCCTGCCCCGCCAGCTTGCCCTCCGCCTGCAGCTTGGCCGTGCAGGCGTAGCGGCGTCGGCCCTTCGCAACGGCGAAGGTGAAGGGGATCGGCACCAAGCGCTGCAGGCTGGGCGCGTCCTTCTCCGCATACTGGTGTTGCAGCGCCACCGTCGAACTGCTCACGACAAGCCGCTTTTGCCTGGACTTCGCCATCACGAGCGCCGGCACCAGGGCCCCGAATGACTTCCCCGTGCCGGTACCGGCTTCGACGATCGCGAGGTGGTCGCCATTGCCCGCCTGTTCGTCTTCTGCGCGGCAACGCGACAGCGTGTTGGCCACCGCCGCGATCATCTCCATCTGCGGCCGGCGCGACTTGAAGCCCGGAATGCCCTCTCGCAGCGCGTCGACGCACTGGCGGATCAGGTGCTTTTCTTCCTCGCGGACCATGCGGCCAGCCTACGGCTCAAGCGCCTGAGCTCAAGAGCCGCTCGCAAAGGCCAAGTGCCAGCCGATCGCGAGTCGCGGCCGACCCCGGTGGCCTCGCGTTGCCCCCGCTCATGGCCTCGTCGGGAGCCTTTGCCGCGGGCGCTCGAGCCCCGCGGCTCACCATTGCTATCCGACTTCGGGGACGCGCTGCCCACGCGCCACGTCAGACCCTGCAAGGGCTGTCCTGGAACCTGCACGCGGCGGCAGCGCAGGCAAGGCCTGGTCGGTGCGCCACACCCATGCGTCGTCACCCGCGGCCTGGACCGCCTTCTCTTTGGCACTCTGCTCCTTCGGGTCAAGGAAGGCACTCACCACATGCAGCGGGAATGGCCCGCCTTCGGTGTCGAGCAGCAGTGCGTTCGGGAAACAGGCGCCACTCTTGGCGTCGAAGCGAAGCGGCTTCAAAAAGGCACGGCCCTGCCGCTGCAGTTCCTCGACCAGCGGCAGCTCATGGAGGCCTTCAAGCGGTATCCACTGATCCGAGACCAGGGTCATCGACAACGAGTCCACCTGGTAGAGGTGCTCACGCTTGGCGTAGATCAGCGCGGCCATCACGACCATCGGTTTGCGCTCCAGATCGGCGTCACGAGCCTGCAGGGTGGCCGCATAGGCGCGCTCGGCGCGCTCCCAGGCCTTGTTCTCCATGTACAGCGGCACGTCCGGCATGTGCTTGATCAACAGCTTGCGCCCGTAGGCGCTTTGCTCAGCACCGTTGAACTGCCCGATGACGATCGCCATCTTGTAGGCCACGTCGTCGCCCGGCGAGAGAAGCATGGCCAGC
>CAYJEC010000287.1:0-4130 GCA_964369025.1 uncultured Ideonella sp.
GGATGACCGCTACCAGGATGGCACCCTCGACCAGCGAACTCTCCGCCGTCCTCAGCGCCTTCTGTACCAGTTCGGCGCGGTCGTAGTTCGGCACCAGCGTCACGCCCTTCGGCAGTGCCGCCTGCGCCACGGCCAACTTGGCCTTCACGGCGTCCACGACGGCCTGCGCGTTCTCGTTGACTCGTGCCAGCGCGATGCCCAGCACGGCCTCCTGGCCGTCCTTGGTGACGGCGCCGAAGCGCGGGGCTGGCGCCTCCTTGACCTGTGCCACGTCGCGCACGTAGATCGGCGCGCCGTTGCGCTCGGCAACCACGATGCCGGCGATGTCCTTGGTGTTGCTCACCAAGCCGAGGCCGCGAACGAGGTACTGCTCGGACCCCAGGTTGATGGACTGGCCGCCCACCTGCTTGTTGTTCGCCGTGAGGCGCTCCATCACCTGCTTGAACGACAGGCCGTACTTGATGAGCTGGCGCGGGTCGATCTGCACCTGGAACTGTTTCTGGTCACCACCCCACGACATCACGTCGTCGACGCCGGGCGCGGTGCGCAGGATCAAGCGCACCGTCCAGTCGTGCAGCGTGCGCAGGTCCATCGCGGACAGCTTCTTGTCCGCCGACTCGATCGTGTACCAGAACACCTGGCCGAGGCCCGAACTGTTCGGCCCGAGAACGGGCTCACCGTAGCCCTGAGGCAATCGGCCTTTCACGTCCTGCAGCTTCTCTCCGACGAGCCGGCGTGCGAAGTAGATGTCGACGTTGTCCTTGAAATAGACCGCCACATACGACAAGCCGAACAGCGAAACGGAACGCACTTCCTCGACCCCGGGCAGGCCGGCCATGCCGCCTTCGATGGGCGTGCTGAGCAGTTTCTCGACATCCTCCGCAGCCAGGCCAGGCGACTCGGTGTAGATGCTGACCTGGATCGGCGTTACGTCGGGAAAGGCGTCGACGGGGACCTGGCGAAACGCCTGGACACCGAGGCCGATCACGACGGCGAAGGCGACCAGGACGAGGACTTTGTAGCGCAATGAAGCGTCAACGATGGCATTGAGCATGGTGAGTTTCCTTGGGTCTCAATGCGTCAATGCTCGTCGCCGATTTGCGACTTGAGCAGGCGTGCCTTCAGGGCGTAGGCCCCAGCAGTCACGACCTTCTCGCCCGCGGCAACGCCCGACTTGATGACGGTTCGCCCGGACAGCTTTTCACCCGGCTCGATGGCCCGCGATTCGAACCCTTCGCCCTTGGCCACGAAGATCGTCGGCTGGCCCTGCAGCAGCAGGATCGCCGCGTCGGGCACCGACAGCGCTTCGCGTTTGGCGCCGTTGGTGTCGATGGTGGCGCTGGCGAACATTTCGGGCTTGAGGCGTCCGTCCTTGTTGTCCACCTCGATGCGTGCGGGCACCGTGCGGCTGTCCTTGTCGAGCAGGCTGGCGACGTAGGTCACACGGCCCTTGAACAGCTCGCCCGGATAGGCGGCCACCTTCACGCTGGCTTGTGCGCCCACATGCACCTTGGACAAGGTGTCTTCGGTGAGGTTGGCTTCGATCCACACCCGGGACAGATCCGCCACCGTGAACAGTGGTGCTGCAGGCGTGCCCAACTCACCGACGATGGCCGTCTTCTGGATGACCGTTCCGGTCAAGGGCGAGCTCAATGGAAAGGTGGAGGCGCCCGTGCCCGACTTCACCGAGGCCCCGAGCAGCCGCAACCGGTCCTCGGCCGCGCGCAGGCTTGATGACGCCTTCTCCAGCTCGGATTTGGCGCGCAGGAATTCGCGCTGCGGGATGATTTCTTCGGCACTCAGCGACTCTGCGCGCTTGAAGTCTGACTGCGCGACGCGCTGGCTGGACAGCGCCTGCTGCAGCGCCGACTGGGCCTCACCGATGGCCAGGCTGTCGAGGACGGCGAGCGACTGACCGGCTTTCACGGTGTCGCCAAGATTCGCTGCGACCGAAATGATTCGACCCTCCACGCGCGGCGCCACGCGCGCGATGCGGTCCTGATTCGGTCGGATGGTGGCGGTGACGGTGATGGAGTCGGCGAAGGCCAGCGACGCGAGCGTTTCCACCTTGACGCCGGCGCGTTGCGCTTCTTCCGCCGACAATTTCAAGCCACCGCCTTCCTTCCCGTCTTCCTTGTTGGGCTCTCCCTTTTCTCCTGCGGCAGCGGAGGAGGCAGCCTTGCCCGGCGCAGCTGTCTCGCCTTTGCCGCACGCCACCAGAGCGCTGGCGACGGCAACAGCCGTGAACAAGTGGAAGGCGCGATGGAGCGCGCCGCTGATCGAAGTGTTCATGTGGTTCATGGTTGGGTTGCGTTCTGTGACCAGCCGGCGGTGAGCTCGAGTTCGAGCCGGGTCGCCTGGTACTCCGAGAGTGCGTCGTTGAGGTCACGCCGCGCATCGAGCGCCTGTCGGTTCACGACGATCAGTTCCAGCAGACCGATCTGCCCGGCCTGCTGCGACTTGACGGAGAGTTGCTGGTTGTCGGCCAGAGCGGGAAGCATCGAGTCCTGCAGCCGCCGCACGCGGGCTTCCAGGCTGTCCAGCCGCAGCCACAGCGCGTTCACGCTGGCTCGGGTGTCGCGCAGCGTGGTCTGCCGCTCGATCTGGACCTGACTGAGCTCGGAGCGCGCCTGGCCGATGCCGGTCGCGTTGCGCTTGAACAGGGGCAAGGGCACCGACACGGTGAGCGTCGTCAATCGCTCGCGAGCCGTGCCCGGTCCTTCCCGGCCGACGTTCACGCCCACGGTCACGTCGGGGTAGGTGCTGGCCTGCTCCAGCTTGAGCCTGGAAGTGGCGCTGTTCTCGCGCTCGACCAATGCACGCAGGCGCGGCTGCGCGTCCACCGCCGCCAGCAGCTCGGCCAGAGAGAAACGCCTGGGCGTCATCGCCAGCTCACCGACAACCTCGGGCAGGCTGCTCGGCGGCAATTGAATCGTTGCGGACAACTCGGAGCGCGCAGCGAGCAGTTGCTCCTGCGCGATGGCCAGTTGGTTGCGCGCGCGCTCGGCTTCAACCGTCGCAATATTGGCGTCCAGCTTGGTGTCTTCGCCCGCCGCCCGACGCTTCTGGATGGCGGCGGCCGTCCCTTCGAACAGCTTCAGCGCCTGGTCTTCCAGCACCACGCGATGCTGCAGTGCCAGGACGCGGTAGAAGCGCTGTGATGCAGTGGCGCGAGCCGACCGGCGCGCATCGGCAATCTCCGCCCGCAAGGCGGCCAAGGCGGCGTCGGCCGCTTCACGGCGATAGCCGCGCTGGCCGGCGATCTCCAGCGTCTGGGACAAGCCGGCACTCCACTCCTGCCGGCGCTCGTTGCCCTGTCCGACCTGCGGCACGGAGCGGCGCGTGAGGTCGGTGGACAGTTGGGGGTTGTTGAACAGCAGCGCATTGGCATCCGCCTGAACCCCTTCTGCGGCGGCCAGTTGCGCCTGCTTGGCACGCAGCGTCGGGTTCGTGGACTCGGCCAGGCTCAACGCCTCGCCGAGCGTCAGACGCTGAACGCCGACCGAATTGGTGACGGACGATTGGGCTGGCGCTGAGACCGGGGCCGTGCGCGTGGACTGTGCCCAGGCCACGGCGGGCATGAACAGGATGGAACCGGCGGCCCAGGTGGCACACGCCATACCGATGGCATATGCCAGCGTCTTCGATCGCATCGAACTCTCCTCGTTGTAGAAAACAACAAACCGGAAGAATTCGGCGAGAGGTCGGTGCTACGCGGGGATGGGGTGCGTGTGGGGACGATCTCGCCGAATCAAGCGGCGAGGGTCCAATTCGGGCGTTCGATGGCGTTCGGTATGTACGGCGGCTGTTCGCCGCTCGGCGTGGCAAGCATCGGTTCGGCTAGTTCCGAACTGAACCACACCGCCGTGTGCATCATTGGGGACACGCAACTCAGATGGCAGGTCGCGCAATCGGGGTCGTCGCCAGCGGCCGTGTTCTTGTTGTCCGGTGTCGATTCGCCCGCGGCCTTCAGCGCCTTGCCCTGGTGCTTGTGGACGTGATGGCCGAAATGGCTGACACCCGCCCCCTGCTCATGCTGGCAATAGCTGGCCGCAGCGCCCCAGACAAACTGGAACGGCAGCAGCGAGAGCATGAGGATGACGATAAAGCGACGCACGGTCAACGATCAT
>CAYJEC010000287.1:4140-4954 GCA_964369025.1 uncultured Ideonella sp.
CGAAGGGGCCAGCCGTCCGTGCGGCCGATACTAACGGAACCTCGCCACGGGCGGTCCCTACTCCGGAAGATGGGATCCATGCGAGCCTGCAGCGAGTAATCGAAGGTCAGGAGTTCACACGCCGCGCCAGCTCGCCGGGCCCTGCTCCCCCAGCCCTCACTATCTGCGGTTGGACGGGTTCAGACCGACATGAACCACGAGCGGCTTGGTGGGGAAGCCTGCCGGGGCAATCTTGGTGACATCGACCGCACGACGGTCGAGCCCATTGAAAGTCCAGGTGAACAGCTGACCCCCGCTGCGAAAAGTCACCGACTCTCCATAGGTGACGTTGATCCTGCTGGCCGATCCCAGATCGACCGCACGCGTGGCGGCCTGCGGCGAGGCCGGTTGGCCGTAGTAGGACTGCCCGTTGGCAAACGTATCTGCGCCAGCGGCGAGGCTGGCGAGCGGTGCGGCGGCCGAGCCGCACAGGGCGATGACGGCGAAGAGTCGGTTTCTCTGCATGACTTTTCCTTGTCTGAAGTTCTCCGGCCATGCCGCTGCATGGCTGGCAATGCCGTTGGGGGCATCAGAGACGACTTTAGAAACCGGTGACCAACAGGCTTGGGACCGGCAGATGACAGATTCGTCATGTTCGGCCTCATTCCGTTGTGGCCGTTGTGGCCGTTGTGGCTGTCGTGGCCGCGCCGGCCAGAGTGCCGGCCAGGCGTAGGAGGCTCAGGCGTCGTTGCCCGCGAGGTCAGTGCGATCCACGTATGTGCCGGTGCGTTGCTGTCTTGGGGCCTTGGGCAGCGACGCTGTCCAGTTGATTCAG
>CAYJEC010000288.1:0-4942 GCA_964369025.1 uncultured Ideonella sp.
ATCGACAACGCCTCGCGGGTGGTCAGGTCCAGGTGGTTGGTCGGCTCGTCCAGCAGCAGCAGGTTCGGGCGTTGCCAGACCAGCGAGGCCAGCACCAGCCGTGCCTTCTCGCCGCCGGAGAGCGTACCGACCTGCTGGTTGACCATCGCGCCGACGAAGCGGAACTGGCCAAGGAAATCGCGCAGTTCCTGCTCGCGCCCTTCGGGGCCCACGGTGCGGGCCAGGCGGACCATGTGCTGCAGCGGCGTGTCGTCTGCATGCAGCAGATCCATCTCCTGCTGGGCGAAGTAGCCGATGGCCAGGCCCTTGCCCTCGGTGAGGGTGCCGCCAAGGGCCGGCTGGGCGCGCGACACCGTCTTCACGACAGTGGATTTTCCCTGGCCATTGGCACCCAGGATGCCGATGCGCTGGCCGGCCAGCACGGTGCGGTTGATGTCGTGGACGATGGCCTTGTCGCTGCCGTCCTCGTTGGCCGCCTTGTATCCGCAGACCACGTTGCTCATCGCGATCATCGGGTTCGGCAGGCTCAGCGGCTCACGGAACTCGAAGTTGAAGTCGCTGGCGGTCAGCACAGGGGCAAGGCGCTCCATGCGGTCCAGTGCCTTCACGCGGCTCTGAGCCTGCTTGGCCTTGCTGGCCTTGGCCTTGAAGCGGTCGATGAAGCGCTGCAGGTGGGCGATGCGGTCCTGCTGTTTGGCGAAGGCGGCCGTCTGCTGGCTCATGCGCTCGGCACGCATCTCCTCGAAGGTGCTGTAGTTGCCGCCGTACCGGGTGAGCTTGGCCTCGTCCAGGTGCAGGGTGACCTGGGTGATGGCGTCGAGGAACTCGCGATCGTGGCTGATGATCAGCAGGGTGCCGTTGTAGCGCTGCAGCCAGCCTTCGAGCCAGACCAGGGCGTCCAGGTCCAGGTGGTTGGTGGGCTCGTCGAGCAACATCAGGTCGGCCGGGCACATCAGCGCACGGGCCAGTTGCAGCCGCATGCGCCAGCCGCCGGAGAAGCTGTTCACCGGCGCGTCCAACTGGTCGCGCTTGAAGCCCAGGCCCAGCAGCAGGGTCTGGGCACGGGCACGGGCGTCGAAGGCGCCAGCCTCCTCCAGCGCCATGTGGGCATGGGCCATCGCCTCGCCGTCGTCGGCGGCTTCGGCGGCGGCCAGTTCGGCCTGTGCCTCGACCAGTGGGGTGTCTCCCTGTAGCACGAACTCGGTGGCCGGGTCGTCGGTCTCCGGCATGCTTTGCACCACCTCGCCCATGCGCCAGCGCGGCGGGATCTCGAAGTCGCCAGCATCCGCGCCCAGCCGGCCCGCCAGCAGCGCGAACAGGCTGGACTTGCCCGCACCGTTGCGGCCGACCAAGCCGATTTTCTCGCCGGGGTTGAGGGTGACGGAGGCGCTGTCGAGCACCACCTTGACGCCGCGGCGCAGCGTGAGATTGCGAAGGGTGATCATGGGGTGAGCCTTTGCAAGGCTTCTCGTGTGACAAGCAGAACCTGGTCGTCGCCCGCGCTGGTGGGCAACCACACGACCTCCAGCGTGGGGAAGGCCGTTTCGAAGTGGCCGCGCTCGTGGCCGATTTCCAGCACCAGCACGGCTGCTGCCGTCATGTGGTCCGGTGCGTCGCGCAGCAGGTGACGGATGAAATCCATGCCGTCCGCGCCTCCGGCCAGTGCCAGTTCGGGCTCGGCGCGGAACTCGGGCGGCAAGGTGGCCATCGATCCGGCGTTGACATAGGGCGGGTTGCAGAGGATCAGGTCGAAGGTGCCGGGCGTGGCAGCCAGGCCGTCGCCGCAGCACAGCGTGATGCGCTTCTGAAGCCCATGGCGAGCGATGTTCTGCGCCGCCACCACCAGCGCGTCCGCAGACAGGTCGGCACCGACCACCTCGACCTCCGGCCAAGCCATCGCGGCGAGCACGGCCAGGCTGCCGTTGCCCGTGCACAGGTCCAGCACGCGGTGGGTGTGCGTGCCCAGCCAGACGTCGATGCTGCCCCCGGCCAGGCACTCGGCGATCAGCGAACGCGGGATGATGGTGCGCGCATCGGCGTGAAATGGCACGCCCTGCAACCAGGCCTCGCCGGTCAGGTACGCGGCTGGCTGCCGGGTGCTGATGCGGCTGTCGACCAGCGCGTCGGCCCGCGAGGCGTCTGCAACCCCCACCGGGCGCGCGGCCACATCGTCCAACGCGTCCAGCGGATGGCCCAGCGACCACAGCACCAGCCAGGCGGCTTCGTCGAATGCATTCAGCGTGCCCTGCCCAAACGAAACGCCCGCCTCGTCGAGGCGGGCGCTGGCGCGCTCGATCAGCTCGATGACGGTCATGTCAGCAGACTTTCGAGAACCCGGCGGTAGATGTTCTTCAGGGGCTCGACCGCCGCCACCGCCACATGCTCGTCCACCTTGTGGATGGTGGCGTTCACCGGGCCGAACTCGACCACCTGGGCACAGGCCTTGGCGATGAAGCGGCCGTCAGAAGTGCCGCCGGTGGTGGAGAGCTGGGTGTTGACGCCCGTTTCTGCTTCGATGGCGTCCGTCAGTGCTGAAACCAGTGAGCCCACAGGGGTCAGGAAGGGTTCGCCGCCCAGCGTCCAGGCGACCGACCAATCCAGCCTGTGCTTGTCCAGCACGCTGGCCACGCGCGCCTTCAGGCTCTCGGGCGAGGAGGCGGTGGAGAACCGGAAGTTGAAGTCGACCACCAATTCGCCGGGAATCACGTTGGTGGCCCCGGTGCCAGCGTGCAGGTTGCTGATCTGCCAGGTCGTGGGGGGGAAGTACTCGTTGCCGGCATCCCAGGCCATCGCGGCCAGTTCGGCAAGCGCAGGCACGGCCTCGTGAACGGGGTTGCGCGCCAGTTGCGGGTAGGCCACATGGCCCTGGATACCCTTGACCGTGATGCGGCCGGACAGCGAGCCGCGGCGCCCGTTCTTGATCATGTCGCCCAGCGTTTCGACCGAGGTCGGCTCGCCGACGATGCAGCAGTCCAGCGCTTCGCCGCGCGCCTGCAAGGCCTGCACCACCTTGACCGTGCCGTCGACCGACGGGCCTTCCTCGTCACTGGTCAGCAGGAAGGCGACGCGGCCGGCGTGGTGGGGGTGGGAGCGGGCGAATTCCTCCGCCGCCACCACCATCGCGGCCACCGAGGTCTTCATGTCGGCAGCACCTCGGCCATAGAGCTTGCCGTCGCGGTAGCTGGGCACGAACGGGTCGCTGGCCCAGGAACTCAAGGGGCCGGCGGGCACGACATCGGTGTGGCCGGCAAAGACCACCGTAGGCCCGTTCGACGAGCCTGTCCGCACGGCCCAGAGGTTGCTGACGCGGAACTCGACCGGCCCGAACGGCAGGTGCTCGGTGTGGAAGCCCGCCGCCTCGAGCCTGGCGGCAATCAGCGCCTGGCAGCCCCGGTCATCCGGCGTGACGCTGGGCCGGGCGATCAGGTCCTCGATCAGGCGCAGCGTGTCGGTCATCGGGTGCGGGCGCTGACGATCGGCCGCGAGCGGTTGTCCTCGGGTGCCACGTCGAGCGTGATCTCGGTGAAGGAGGGGCTCTCGGGCTCGGGCTTGGCAGCCGGCACGCGCGACAAGGGGGCGCTCTCGTTCTGCAGGCGCCACAGTAGGTTGGTGGGTGAATCGGCGTGGACAAGTGCCTCGTCGCGGGTGACGATGCCCTCGTTGATCAGGCGGGCCAGGTCTTCCTCGAAGGTCTGCGAGCCTTCGGCCAGCGAGCGCTCCATGGCTTCGCGCACGCCGCTGAAGTCGCCTTGCTCGATCAGTTCGGATATGAGCTTGGAGTTCAGCAGGACCTCCACCGCCGGAATGCGGCCGCCGCTGTTGTTGCGCAGAAGGCGCTGCGAGACGATGGCCTTCAAGGCGGCGGACAGGTCGGCCAGCAGCGCGGGGCGCGACTCGGGCGTGTAGAACGAGAGGATCCGCCCCAGCGCATGGTGGCTGTTGTTGGCGTGAAGCGTCGCGAGCACAAGGTGGCCGGAGAGCGCGTAGGAGATGGTCTGCGTCATCGTCTCGCGGTCGCGGATCTCGCCGATCATGATGCAGTCAGGTGCCTGCCGCATCGCGTTCTTCAGGCCGATGTGCAGCGAGTTGGTGTCGCGGCCGACCTCGCGCTGGTTGACCACCGAGCGCTTGTTGGTGAACAGGTACTCGATCGGGTCCTCGATGGTGAGGATGTGGCCGGTCATGTGCTGGTTGCGCCATTCCAGCATGGAGGCCATGGTGGTGCTCTTCCCGGTACCGGTGGCGCCCACCATCAGGATCAGGCCGCGTTTCTCCAGGGACAGGGTGGACAGGATCTGCGGCAACTGCAAGGTGTCGATCGAGGGGATGCGCACCGGGATGCAGCGGATCACCGCAGCGATGGTGGCACGCTGACGGAACGCAGACAGCCGGAAACTGCCGACCTTGGCGATGCCGAACCCGACGTTCAACTCACCTTCATGCTCCAACTCCTCCAACTGCAATGGCGTCAGGATCTCGGTCAGCATGGCCCGCGGAGCGGTCGGGGCGAGTATTTCGTCAGTCACCGGCACGAACTGGCCGTTGACCTTCAGCAACACAGGCGCATTGGCCGAAAGGTAGAGGTCAGAGGCCCCCTTTTCGGCCATCAGGCGCAGCACGGCTTCCATGTTCATCGTGGTTCTCCTTGAGGCCAGGAATAGGGATGCGAGCCCAGCAGCGCACCGGGTTGCATCATCTCAACCGCGCAGCAGTTCGTTGATGCTGGTCTTGGCGCGGGTCTGTGCATCCACCCGCTTCACGATCACCGCGCAATACAGGCTGTACTTCCCATCGGTGGAGGGCAGGTTGCCGCTCACCACCACCGAACCGGCCGGCACGCGGCCGTAGGAGACCTCGCCGGTGGCGCGGTCGTAGATCTTGGTGCTCTGGCCGATGTACACGCCCATCGAGATCACCGAGTTTTCCTCGACGATCACGCCCT
>CAYJEC010000289.1:0-4939 GCA_964369025.1 uncultured Ideonella sp.
GCCGCCAGGCTGCAGCGGCTGGATCGGGGTGGACTCGTGGACCACGCGTTCGTCGTCCAGCCACAGCGTGCTCCAGGGTTCGGTCAACGTGAATCGCTGGCCCTCGCGGCCTTGGGCGGCAAAGACCCGTGTCTCGGCTCCCTTGACGCCTTCGCGTGAAACCAGGGTCACGCTGACCAGGTCGACCCCGTCGCGGTGGGCCCCCTCGGGTGTCGGGCGGCCGATGCCGTCGGTGGTGTCGATGCGGAACACATGCGCCTCGACAAACCAGGGCTGCACACCCTTCAACGCCGACGCGCGTGCCGCGCCCAGCACCAGCCAGCGGTTCCACAGCGGGTGGGAGGCAAGCGCCGGCTCGACAGGCTCGAAATGGCGCTCGATGCCGCCGTGCAGCGCGTTGTACTCGACCGGCTGCCAGTGGGCCCGGTGCGGTTGTGGCGTGACGGCATCGCCATCGACGATGTAGCAGCCGTGCCGGCGCCGCCGGTACCGGCCCCCGTCCTTCAGGTAGGCGTCGGGCGGCAAGCGATCCCAGAATGGCAACCAGTCGGCCCACTCGGCGGCAGGCGCGCCCAGCCAACCCGTGGCACCGGCCGCGCCCAGCACGGCAAAGCCCTGGGCAGCCAGCACGCCATCGAACTCGGCGGGGGCAGTGAGAGGGGGCGACAACAGCATGACGTGGATTGTGGCGCGGCTCACCAGGTGTCGAGCATCGAGCGTCGGGGTGGCAGCGGCACGCCGGCCACCGCACGCAGGCCCCGGCACAGCCAGGCCCGGGTCTCGGCGGGATCGATGACGTCGTCGATCTCCAGGTGGCTGGCCATGTTGAGCGCCTGGCCACGCTCGGCCGCTTGGGCCAGAAGTTGCTGGAACAGGGCTTCGCGGCCCTCGCCCGCCGCCTCCAGTTCCTTGCGAAAGCCCAGACGAACGGCGCCCTCCAGCCCCATGGCGCCGAACTCGGCGGTCGGCCAGGCGGCGGTGGCCACCGGGGCGTGGAAGTGGCCGGCCGTCAGCGCCATCGCACCCAGGCCATAGCCGCGCCGCAGGACGACGCTGAATACCGGCACCCGCAGGGCCGCCGCGTTGACGAACAGGCGCGCCGCATGGCGCACCATGGCGGTGGCCTCGGAAGCTGGGCCCACCATGAAGCCGGGCGTGTCCACCAGTGTGACAAGTGGCAGGCCAAAGGCGTCGGCCAGCTGCATGAAGCGGGCAAGCTTGTCGCAAGCCGGCGCGTCGAGGGCACCCGCCAGGTGGCGCGCGTGGCTGGCCGCCACGGCGACAGGGCGGCCTTCGATGCGGGCCAGCGCAGTGATGATGCCGGTGCCGAATTCGGCTCGCAGTTCCATCACACTGGCCTCGTCGGCCACGGTGTGCAGGATGGCGCGTGGGTCGTACAGGGCATTGCGGTTGAGCGACACGGCCTCGCGCAGAACAGCCTGATCGCCGGCCCCACCCGGCGGCAGATTGCCTTGAAAGTACGCCAGATAGCGCTTCGCCGCGGCCACCGCTGCCGCTTCGTCGGGCACGCGCAGGTCGACCACGCCGTTTGGCCCCAGCACCGAAACAGGGCCCACATCCTCCGGCGCGACGCGCCCCAGGCCACCTCCCTCGATCATCGCCGGGCCACCCAAGCCGATCGAGGCAGACTCGGTGGCGATGATCACGTCACTGCTCCCCAGCAGGGCCGCGTTGCCGGCAAAGCATCTGCCTGCCACGATGCCCACGCGTGGCACCTTACCGGCCAGTGCAGCCCAGCGGGCGAAGGTGGTGCAGTCCAGGCCGGCGACGATCGGCCAGTCCACATCACCGGGCCGGCCGCCCCCGCCTTCGGCGAACAGCACCACCGGCAGCGACAAGCGCCCGGCCAGTTCCAGCAGACGGTCGCTCTTCTTGTGGTTGAACACACCCTGAGTTCCGGCAAGCACGGTGTAGTCGTAGGCCATCACCGCGCAACGCGAGCGCTCCGGCCCGACGGTGCCGGAATTGACCGTGCCGATGCCGGTGATCAGGCCGTCCGCGGGCGTCTGGGCGATCAGTTCGGCCAGTGGGCGGCGACTGCGCTGGGCCGCCACCGCCAAGGCGCCGTATTCGATGAAGCTGCCCGGATCGAGCAGGTCGTCCAGGTTCTCCCGCACGGTTCGGCCGCCGGCAGCGTGGCGGCGGGCCACAGCCTCCGGGCGCGAACTGTCGGTCAAGGCGGCACGGCGCGCTTGCAGGGCGAGCAGGTCCGGGCGAGGACCGGCCGACTGGGCCGATGCGGCCGGTGCCGGCGCGGCAGGTGCGGCGCCAGGCTCGAAGCGAAGGAGCGGTTCGCCCTCGGCAACCGCGTCACCCACCGCCGCCATCCAGGCGATCACCTGACCTGAAGAGGGGGCCTCGACTGGCACCTCCATCTTCATGGACTCCACGACCATCAGCACATCGCCAGAACGCACCCGCTGGCCGGGCTCGGCCTGCAGAGCGATGAGGGTCCCGTGCACGGGCGACTTCACGACAACTGAGCTCATCCAATGATGATAGGGGCGGCTCAGGGACTCGCATTCGCGACTAGACTGATGCGGACGGCGTCTACTGAACATGCCCAAGTCTTCCGACCCGAACGAGCAACGCTTCGACCTGGACCAGCTCCAACTGGCGCTGAGCATGTCGGGGGTCACCGTCTGGCGAATGGACGTCGACACCAACCGCATCTACAGCAGCGCGCTCGGGACCGACCTGATGGGTCGGGCCCCACCCCCGGGTGGCTGGGACGCCGAGAGCCTGATCGAGTGCATGCACCCCGAAGACCGGCCCGCCGTGTTCGCTGCGGCGGTCCAGGCACGGCAGTCGGGCCGGCCGGTGGATCTGGTGACGCGCGTCCTGCACCCGGACGGCCAGTGGCACCAGGTTCTGACCCGCCGAATGGCCATGCGCGACGCCCAAGGGGGCCTGATCGCCTTCCTTGGCATGGCCATCGACGTCACCGAGCGCCACCAAGCGGAAGAACAGTTGCGCGAGGCCAACCAGCGCATTGCGCTGATCGCGCGCTCTGCAGGTATCGGCACCTGGGAGTGGCTGGTGCCCGACGGCCCCAGCCGCTGGGACGAGCAGATGTACCTGTTGCGTGGCATGGAGCCACTCGATCAGGCACCCAGCATCGAGGAGATGACCGCATTCCTGCACCCTGACGATCGAGATTTCGTCAGCCAGCAGATCCTGCTCGCGGTGGGCGGCAACGGCCCGACGCAGTACGAGTTCCGCATCATCCGGCCCGATGGTCAGGTGCGTTGGCTCGCGTCTCGCTCGGTGCCGATGCACGACGACCAGGGCCGCGTCGTGCGGCGGATCGGCGTCAACTGGGACATCACAGCGGGGCGTGAGGCTGAAGTCGACCGGCAAGCCAAGGCCATCGCCCTGCGCGAGAGCGAGGCCAAGTCAGAGTTGCTGGCCCGCATGAGCCATGAGTTGCGCACGCCGCTGAATGCGGTGCTGGGCTTCACCGAGTTGCTTCTGGCCGACGGCGACAGCCTGGACGCCGCCAGCCGCCGCGTCCGCCTGGAGCATGTGCGATCCGCCGGCCAGCACTTGCTGGCGTTGATCAACGACGTGCTGGAAATCGCCCGCCCGGGCGATGACCCCAACGCCACCCACCCGATGGGCACGGTGGTCCTGGACCCACTGTTCGATGCGAGCCTACCCCTCGTCGAGCGGGCCGCCTCGGCTCGCCGGATTCAGCTCACCCACGAGCCCAGCCTGCCACCGGGGTTGGCCGCGACGGCCGACCCGCTTTGGCTCAAGCAGGTGCTGCTGAACCTGCTGTCCAATGCCGTCAAGTACAACCGCGAAGGTGGGTGGGTCAGCCTCAGTGCCCGGGCGGTGTCCGAGGAACTGATCTGCATCACAGTGCGCGACGGCGGCCTGGGCATGTCGCCGGATCTGCTCGACCGCGCCTTCGAGCCTTTCCACCGGGCTCCAGACCGCCCCCCCGGGGTGCCCGGGGTGGGTATCGGACTGGCGGTGGTGAAGACGCTGATGGAGCGCATGGGGGGCCGCATCAGCGTGCGCAGCACGGCCGGACAGGGCAGCGAATTCGAGCTCTGGTTGCCACGCGCAGCCGGGGACCCGGCGGCTGCCGGGGGGTCGCCGACCTTCGTCCGTCTGGCCGGCCGGGCTTCGACCCCAGCAGCAGGTGCAGAATTGCCATGGGCGGCCGGGGTCGGCGCACCGGAGGCCAAAGCGGGCGACAGGGCGGCGACCGAGCGGCCGGTTCTCCTCTACATCGAGGACAACCCCATCAATGTGATGATCGTCGAGGAACTGGCCGCGCGCCGTACCGGCCTGGCCTTCCACAGTGCCTCTGACGGCGAAACCGGCCTGCGCCTGGCCACCAACCTGCGGCCGGCGCTGATCCTGCTGGACATGCAGTTGCCCGACCTGCATGGCCTGGAAGTGATGGCCAGGCTGCGCAAGGATCCGGCCACGCAGCGCATCCCCTGCATCGCGCTCTCTGCCAACGCGATGCCGGAGGACATCCGCCAAGCGCTGGCCACCGGCTTTGCCGACTACTGGACCAAACCGCTGGACTTCGCCATCTTCAACCAGGCGATGGACGCGATGTTCGGCCCCATGGCAGGCTGACGATCGCGCGCAGGCCGGGCTCGGCGGACTCGAAACGCAGTGTGCCGCCGTGCGCCTGGGCCACCAACCGGCACAGGTAGAGCCCGAGTCCCACGCCCCCGGTGGCCCGCTGGCGCGCCGCGTCGACCCGGAAGAAGGGCTCGGCTAGTCGCGCCAGATCGTCTTTCGGCACGCCGGGGCCGTGGTCGCGGACGCTGAGGGTCAGTTGGCCCTCGGCCCAGCGTGCGATCAGTTCGGGCGGCTGGGCTGCATCGGCACCGTGGCGCAAGGCGTTGTCGATCAGGTTGCGCAGCAGCAGCACAAAGCGCGTGCGGTCGGC
>CAYJEC010000290.1:0-3363 GCA_964369025.1 uncultured Ideonella sp.
AAGTACACGTGCACGCCGGCCAATGAGGCTGGCGCGATCATCTGTTCGAGAACCTGAACCGCGTCGTGCTGCACGATGCGCAGGTTGCTCAAACGCTCTTCGCCGATGCGCTTGAGCAGCGCTCCCACGCCGGGCACATGCACCTCGACTCCGAGGAAATCGGTGTCCGGCCGCGCAGCGGCGATTTGCGCCGTGGCCGCCCCCATGCCGAAGCCGATCTCCAGCACCAGCGGCGCTTGCCGACCGTAGGCGGCTGGGACATCCAGCAGCGCGGCCTGGAATGGCAGCACGTAGCGTGGCCCCAGGGTGTCGATGGCTTTCTGTTGGCCGGTGCCCATGCGCCCGGCCCGGACCACGAAGCTGCGGATGCCGCGGCGCTGCACCGTGGTGTCGGTGTCGCCCGGTTCGATCGGAGCGGGAGGGGAGACGGTCATTTTCAAGGGGCGGCAAGCCGCGAACTGGCCGGGCCGCGCA
Source organism: uncultured Ideonella sp. (assembly GCA_964369025.1). GTDB lineage: Bacteria > Pseudomonadota > Gammaproteobacteria > Burkholderiales > Burkholderiaceae_C > Ideonella. The sequence goes on from CAYJEC010000290.1 coordinate 475, forward strand.
GGCTTGTTCCGGGCGTCGCAGCCGGCAGCGCTGCGCGATGCTGGCGGCATGTGGTGGGATGAGCGGAATTGTGCCCGAGCCCCGGCGGTCACCCGTCGGGGTGCGCTTCGCCTGGGCGCGGCCTGGGTGACAGGGGCCTGGTTGCCCGGCATCTCCAGGGCAGCTTCCGCTGAGGCGCACTTTCGCAGCTGTGGCCTGCCGCTGTCCTGTGTTGGTGTGGTCGCACAGGCCGTGGATGCAGCGGTGCCGCTGGTGTCGCTGAATCCCGAGAAGCCCTTCCAGTTGGCGTCGACCGCCAAGCTGGTCACCTCGATGGCCGCGTTGGAACTGCTCGGCCCGCACTTCCGCTGGCGCACCATGGCCTTTGCCCGGGGCCCGCTGCTGCAGGGCAAGCTGCTGGGCGATCTGTGGATCGTCGGTGGCGGCAACGCGACCTTGACCTCTCACGATCTGGCCGGTTGGATGGCATCGTGGCGTGCACAAGGGCTGACCCACATCCTTGGAGACATCGTGCTCGACCGGTTCGCCTACCAACTCACCGAACGCGACCACGACCGCACGCCCTTGCCAGCGCCGGATCGGCCCCACCATGCCCGGCCCGATGCATTCACCGTCGACGAAGGCAGGCTCAGGGTCACGCTCAGCCCCAGCCAGAGTGGGCGGCCGGCGGTGCAACTGGATCCGCCCCTGGCTGGCGTTCGCGTCGACCAGGGCCGAGCGGCGAACAGCGGTTGCAGTGCATCGGCGCGTTGGTCCGAGGCAGCGAATGCCGAGCCTCGCATCAGCGTGCAGGGCACGCTGGCTGCAGGCTGTGCGCCGCGCGAATGGGTGCTGGCCCCGATGCCGCACACCGAGTTCAGCACGCGGGCGGTCGCCGGGCTGTGGCGCGAGGCGGGGGGCACGCTGAGGGGCCGGGTGATCGACAAGCCCAGCCCGGATCGCGAGGCGCTGTTGCCGCTGGGGCCGGACGGCGAGCCGCAGATGCCGTTCGCCACCCACCTGTCAGCGCCGTTGCCACAACTGCTTCGCGAGATCAACAAGAGCAGCGACAACCTGGCGGCACGCAACCTGATGCTGGCGCTCAGCAAGGGATTCCCGTACAGAGCCGCTACTTTGCCAGCAGCGCAGGCGCGTATGCGCGAGTGGTTGGCGCGCCAGGGGCTCGGGCCTGACGATGTGCAGATCGAGAACGGCTCGGGGCTGTCGCGCGGCGAGCGGGCCAAGCCGCGGGCCTTTGTGCAACTGCTGGCCAAGGCCTGGTCGGCCCGACAGGCCGGCAGCCTGGTCGACTCCTTGCCGGTGGCCGGGGTGGACGGCACGCTGGAGCACCGCATGCGCCAAGGTGCCGCCACCGGCCAGGCCCACCTGAAGACCGGCACGCTGCTCGACACCCGGGCCCTGGCGGGCTATGTGCACAGCCGCCGGGGCCGGGTCTATGCCGTTGCGGCGCTGGTCAACCACCCGGATGCCAGCCGGGCGACCCCCGCGATGGACAAATTCATCGAATGGTTGGCACGCGAAGGCTGAACCGGTCGCGAAGGCGCCCCTATGATGGGCGCCCCTTTCACCGGACACTCGCATGGCTTGCCCGACCCGCACCGCCGCACTCATCGCTGGCATCCTGGCCTGGAGCGGCGCCCCGCTGGCCGCCAACCTGAACGACAGCGGCCTGGTGCGCTGCCTGGACACCCAGACTGGCAAGTTCGGCACCCAGTGCGCTGGCACCGGGCAGGACGGCGAGTTTGGCCGCGACCGCAGCCACCCCCGGTCCACCGACGGCGCGGCGGGCTTCCGCTTTGTCAAGGTCTGCCACTCCGGCGAACAGGCCGGGCAGGGCGCTTGCCCGGCGGAGCCGGTGCTGGGCACCGGCCTCGACCAATGGGGTTGCACCCGTGACCAGGTCACCGGCATCTGGTGGGAGATCAAGACCACCGATGGGGGCCTGCGCGACTGGAACAAGAGTTACACCCGTCTGGCGCCGTCCCAAAGCGGCTACGGCGCCAAGAACGATGCTGCGGGCTACCTGAACGCCGTCAACGCGGCTGGACTGTGCGGACACACCGACTGGCAGCTGCCGACGCCTACCGCGCTGCATTCGCTCACGCACTATGGGGTGCAGGTGGCCAACAACGTGCCGACCATCGACGCCGCCTTCTTCCCCAACACCTGGTACGGCGCGAACTGGTCCAGCCTCTCTGCCGCGGACAGCGATGTCAAGAGCTGGTTCGTCCATTTCGACACCGACTACATCGGCCGCACCGACGGCACGATCTTCAAGCGTGTGCGTCTGGCGCGGCTGGATGCGTACACCCGCCCGGCCAAGTTCAAGGTCGCCGACGACGGCAGTGAAGTCACCGACCAACGAACCGGACTCGTGTGGCGGCGTTGCGCCGAGGGCCAGGCCTGGGACGGTCTGGACTGCAGCGGCACACCGAGCCTGCACACCTGGCAACAGGCCCTGGATCTGGCTGTGACCACCGGCGGTGGCTGGCGCCTGCCCAGTGCCAAGGAGTTGGCAACCCTGGTCGACCGCACGCGCATCGCGCCGGCCATCGACCTGACGGTGTTCCCGTCGGCACCGGCCGACAAACACTGGTCGTCCACGCCCATCATCGGCATGCCGGCGCAGGCCTGGCATGTGGAGTTTGGCGTGGGCTAGGTATTTAGCACCACACGCGAAACGAACCTGGCTGTGCGCCTGGTGCGCTGAGGTGCCCGATGTGAGCGCAGGGTCGGGGTTGAGCCCATGCTGAACGAGATCCGGCATCGCGTCAGGGCGGCCTATGCGCGGCACCTGCGCGATCGGGTCAAGGCCTGGGACCCGTAGTGGATCGGCCTCGCAGGCATGACCAGGCAATGTTGATGACGACCGACCTGGCCAACCCGGAT
>CAYJEC010000290.1:3373-4907 GCA_964369025.1 uncultured Ideonella sp.
CCGTTGAAGGCGGCAGTTACCGCACAGGGCTCAACTGCTCGACGATGACCCTGCCTGGGCCGGCCTACCGCTGATGGTTCCGGAGAGCCTGCCCGCTTTTGCGCGCGAAACGCTGCAGATTGCCGGCTTGATGGGCCGGGCAGTGTTCCTGCCAGAGGGGCGGCACCGGTTCGACAGCCTGGTGGTGCCAAGCATCCTGTCGCCGCCATCGCACCCGTCGCCGCTCGCGGTGGACTGGCTCCGCACCCGCCTGGGCCAACCCATGCTGCCCGCCGAGCAGCGCCGCAGGCGGCTCTACATATCGCGCCGCGACGCCGGCACCCGATTTGCCTGCAACGAGGCCGAGTTGGAGGCCATGTTGGGCCGGTATGGCTTCGAGACGGTGGTCATGAGCGGGCTCACTGTCGCGCAGCAGATCGCCTTGTTTGCCAGCGCCGAGGTGGTCGTCGGAATCCACGGAGCGTCATTGACCAACCTGGCCTTCACGGAATCAGGCGCCTGCGTGATCGAGCTGTTCCAGGAGGCCTGGTTCACCAACGCCTTCTACCATCTGGCCACGATCCGGGGGCATCGCTATGGCTTCCTGGTCTGCCCGCGCCAGGGTGCCGGGCTGGAGGTGCCGCTCGTTGAACTCCAGGCGCTGGTTGAGCGGGCAATTTCAGCGATCCAGGGCACCACCTGAACCGCGAGCGGCAAGGCGCCCACCGGGCACCTTGCCGTGGTTCACCCGATACGGGTTACTTCTTGGCCACGGTGACCTGGGTGTTGTAGTTGTGCAAGGCGCCGGCCACACCGGTGTAAATGTGGGTGGTCACCACATGGGTGCCCACCGGCACCGAGACGCCGCCGCGGTGGTTGAAGCTGGTGAAGCCCGTGGTCGGGGAGCGCGTCAGGAACGGGCAGCCGTCCGTCGAGACGCCGTTGACCCGAATGCACAGCGCCGTGCTGGCTTCCGAGGCCGTGGCCGCGATTTGCGCTTCAGCCTCTGCCAGGATGTAGCAACCGGCGGTGTTGGTGCAACTGACAGTGAGCGAGCTGCCATATTGCGTGATGGTGGCCGCCGGAATGGCTGTGCCGCCAGCGTTCCCAACTTCGTGATAGAGCTTTTGCACCTTCAGGCCGCCAGTGAAGGCGGTGGCTCCAATGCCCTTGGAGGCAGCGGATGGGTCGGCACCGGCCTGGGGGCCCGCAGCAAAGGCAAAAGACGAGGCCAATGCAAGGGCCAGCGCGGAAATGACGTGACGGGACATGAGCGATCTCCAGTTCTGTGAGTGATGGGCACAACGGTCGCCAAACGCACACAGGCTTCGCCAGCGTTCGACTGCCGCCATTGTTCTCCTGCCGGTCGCCCATCGGACACCCCCATTGTTGGGGGGGACTGTCCCGTCAACAGGGCTCAGGCTGCATCCGGTGATGAGCGCGTCATTCCGCTGCCCCCGAACATCTGAGCAACCGCTGCAGGCTAGAATCTTGCCCACTGCGGGTGTAGTTCAATGGTAGAACGGCAGCTTCCCAAGCTTCATACGAGGGTTCG
>CAYJEC010000291.1:0-2030 GCA_964369025.1 uncultured Ideonella sp.
CGCGTCCCTTGTTGGTCTTGTAGCAGTGAGGCAGTTCCGCCGCCGGGTCCGGCGGGGGCGGTGTGGCACAGCCGGCCAGCAGGGCGCCCGAAGCGATGAGGAAGATCAGGAAGAGGCGTTGGCTAGGCATGGTGGATCTCCGGGTTAAGTGGTCGGGTTGAGTCGGTCCAAACAAGGCTGTCATGGCATCTACGTAAGCCACAGCCGCCCGGCGTCGATTTGCAGCCGGTACTGGGCCCGCAGCGCATTTGCACACGCGGCCTGGGCCGCCGAGGTCGTGCCAGATCGCCATGCCCCGGCTCCGCGCCGGCGCGCACTATCTGCGGTTGGCCGGGTTCAGACCGACTTGAACCACGAGCGGCCTTGTGGGAAAGCCTGCCGGAGCAATCTCGGCGACATCGACCGCACGACGGTCGAACCCATTGAAAGTCCAGGTGTACAGCTGACCCCCGCTGCGAAAAGTCACCGACTCCGCAAAGGCGACGTTGATCGCGTTGGCCGATCGCAGATCGACCGCACGCGTGGCGGCCTGCTGCGAGGAGGCTGCCCGGCTTGATGACATGCTGGAAAGCAAAGGATGACGGCACCGGTCAGATCACCATTTCAATCAACAAGAGCGCCAGGAAGCCTGAGAAGAACATCGAGGTCAGCAGCGGGGTCTCATCCACTTCGTGCGCCTCGACAAGCAATTCCTCGGTAACAAGGTAAAGCAGCGCGGCCACTCCGAACGACATCACCGCGTCGAGGATGACGCCGTCGACGCCGGCCAGAAAATAGGCGCCGATCCCCGCATCAGCAAGCAGCAGCGCTGCGAAGGCCAACGTCGTGACCACCACGCGCCGCCGAGCCCCCGGGCCACTCATGGCCGCCGCCGTGGCCACACCCAGAAACAGCACTTCGAGCGTCAAGGCCACCGTGATCAGCAGCCCCTGGCGGGCACCGGCGGCGAAGCTGATGCCGATCAAGAGCCCGTCCAGCGCAATGTCCACGCCCGACACCAGCAGCAGGCTCGTGGGCACGCCTGTCGGCACGGCGTCCCCTGCCGAAGATTCCATCCGCCCGGCCAGTTGCTTGAGCAGCAGCATTGCCGCGACGCCCAATGCAAAGCCGATCAAGGTCACGAAGGGCATGCGGCGGTGCACGACATCCGGCAGCAATTCGGTCGCCAATGCGGCAAACAGAACGCCCGCAGCGATGTGCTGGACGCCGCTGCGCACTGCCGGGCTCGGCGTGCGAAACGCCGCCGCGACACCTCCGACGACCACCGCAGCGGCGGGGATGGATGCAAACGCGAGAACGTTTGTCAGTGCGCTGGACATGGTGATGGCGCGGATGATCGCGGGGTCATGGGCAGTATTTCGGGCGGTCGCGTCGCTCGCCGGCTATCGAACCAGCATCGGCTCGCGAGGAGCCGGATTGACGGCATGGTTGCCGTGAGCCACGGCAGGTCTGCCCGTCAGTCGAAAAGCCGTTTGAGGAAGCTCTCGTGTTTTCCCCCGCCATGTCCAGAGCCGTGGCGGCTACGGCTGTGGCCGGAGTCGTCGCGATAACCGTCGCGGCTTGTTGGCAAGGCCGGCTCCTGGGGCTGCAGCGCGACAACGGGCTGCTCGCGCTGGCTGCGCTCGATGATCTTGTCGAGTTCCCCGCGATCCAGCCATACGCCCCGGCATTTCGGGCAGTAATCGATCTCGATGTCCTGCCGGCTGGTCATCACCAGTTGTGTCTCGGTGCATACGGGGCATTGCATGTTGGTTCCTTTGTTTTCAAGAGAGTGCTCGGGCATCACCGAATCAGGGCTCAGCCGGGCTTTGCGACGGGTGTGGTGGGTGATGCAGCAACGGCCTCAGGGGCTGTTCCCTTGTAGGCGAGCAGACGCAGCGCATTCACGACCACCAGCAGGGTCGAACCTTCGTGGAACAGCACCGCGGTCCCGATGTTCAGTCCGAACATGGTGGCGGGAATGAGCACGGCGACCACGCCGAGGCTGACCCACAGGTACGTCCAGGCGTATCGGGCGACGTCGCCGGCGC
>CAYJEC010000291.1:2040-4905 GCA_964369025.1 uncultured Ideonella sp.
ACAGGTTCTGTTTGATGATGCGGCTGGTGCTGCGCGACAACCCCACTGCGAACGGCAGTTGCGCCAGATCGTCGGCCATCAGGGCCACGTCGGCGGTTTCCAAAGCCACGTCCGACCCCGCCGCACCCATCGCGATGCCCACGGTGGAGTTGGCCATCGCCGGCGCGTCGTTGACCCCATCTCCCACCATCGCGACCTTGCCGTGGGCCTTGCGAAGATCCTTGATCGCATCGACCTTCTGCTCCGGCATCAGGTCGCCGCGCGCCTCGGTCAAGCCGACGGACTTGGCCACCGCCTCCGCAACCTGCTGGTTGTCCCCGGAGATCATGATCAGGCGTTCGATCCCGAGATTGCGCAATTCCGCCATGACCTGCGCCGCCACCGGCCGCGGCGTGTCCATCACACCGATCACGCCCAGAAAGCGCTGCCCCTTGCGCACAACCATGGTGGTGCGGCCTGCCGCGACCAACGCCTGGTTGGCCTTCTCGACGTGAGCGGGCATCGCCGAGTTGGGCAGTTCGGAGAACAGTACCGGCTTGCCGATGTGCACCGCTTCGCCATCCACCTGCGCCTGGACGCCACGTCCGGTGATGCTCTTCACATCGGACGCGCTCAGAGGTTGCTGCCGATCGCCCAGGCGTTCGCGCGCGCCTGTGACGATGGCCGATGCCAGCGGGTGATCGCTGTGCTCTTCGACCGCCAGCGCCACGTGCAGCAACTCGTCCTCGGTCGCCCCTTCGGCCGCGACCGCATCGGTCAGCTTTGGTTTGCCCTCGGTCAGTGTGCCGGTCTTGTCGAAGGCGATCGACGTGAGCGTGCCCAGGTTCTCAAGCGGGCCACCGCCTTTTACCAACACACCACCGCGGGCTGCGCGCGCGACGCCGCTGAGCACCGCGCTCGGCACCGAGATGGCAAGCGCACATGGGCTCGCGGCGACCAGCACCGCCATGGCCCGGTAGAAGCTCGTGGCGAAGGGCTCGTCGATCACCACCCATGCGAACATCAGCAGGCCGACCAGCGCCAGCACCGCCGGCACGAAGATGCGCTCGAAGCGCTCGGTGAACTGCTGCGTCGGCGAGCGCTGCGCTTCCGCCTCGGTCACCATCTTGACGACCCGCGCCATCGTCGACTGATCGGCCTTGCGTGCCACCATCACGTCGATGGCACCAGAGCCGTTGATCGTGCCTGCGAAGACACGGTGCTCGGCCGAAACCCGGTCGAAGTTGGCGAGGGCCGCTTTCGGGTCGCCGATCGGCCGCTTGTCCACCGGCACGCTCTCGCCGGTCACCGGCGCCTGGTTGACGCTGGAGGTTCCGACCACCACGACGCCGTCGGCCGGGAGCCGTTCGTTCGGCCGCACCACCACCACATCGCCGACCTGCAGCACGTTGAGCGCGACTTCTTCCGTCCGACCGTCGCGCCGCAGCGTGGCCGTTTCCGGTGCCAGCTTGGCCAACGCCTCGATGGCGCGCCGAGCACGGCCCATCGCGTAGTGCTCCAGGGAATGGCCCAGGCTGAACAGGAACAGCAGCAAGCCACCTTCCGCCCATTGGCCGAGCGCCGCCGCACCGGCCGCCGCCACCAGCATCAAGGTGTCGATCTCGAAGCGACGTGCACGCAGGTTCTCGATCGCCTCCTTCACGGTGAACCAGCCGCCGAAGATGTACGCGCCGACGTAGAAGGCCGTCGGCACCCAGGTCGGCGCGATGGCACCACGGCCGACGAGCCAACCGACCAACACCAGCGCGCCGGCAAGCAGCGCAAAGATCAGCTCCGACTTTTCGCCGAACAGTCCGCCGTGGGCGTGGTCATGGCCGGCGTGATCGCCTTCGCCTTCCGCGTGCTCGTGGCCGGCACGTTCGTGTGCAGGTCCGTCAGCGGCTTTGCCTTCAGGCTTTTCATGGTCATCGCCATGGCCATGGTCCTTGTGATCACCGTGGTACGCCTTGCCAGGAGCGCTGCCCTCGGCAGAGTTGTGATCGTGATCGTGATCGTGGTCGTGGTCGTGGGTATGCTTCTCGGCCACGGCTTGCGCACCTGCCCCGTGAACACGCGGTGGTTCGAGCGTCGCATGACCAGCCAGCCCGAGTGACGTGGCAATAAGGAGCAAGGTCTGCTCTGAGACCGTCGAGCGGTCGTATTCGATGCGCAATGCACCGGAGGCTGCGACATCGGCCTCCAGCACGCCCGGCACGTTGCGCAGTCCGTCTGCCACACGCCGCGCCGCTCGGGCATGCAGCGGACCGTTGGATCGAAACACGAGGTGCGCATAGCGCGCCCCGAGCTGCGCGCCGACCGACTGCACCAGTTCGCGCACACGGCCCAGCGTGATCTCGTTGGGGTTGTAGTGGACGCACAGTTGGGGCGACTCGCCGTCCCCGCCAACGATGTGCGCTTCCTCGATGCCGGGGCGGCCGGACAACGTGTCCGTCAGGCGCGTCACGCACCGATCTTCGGCATCGTCGACCCCGCTCAGCACCAATGGCAGGTCGAGACGAAGCTTCTCTGGAATACTCATGGTGAACGCCTCACTTTGTCGATGAAGGCGGCTTCGAGCCGGCACCGGCGCCTTTTGGCGGGGTACGTCCTCGGCGCGATGGCTTCTTGCGCAAGCGTTGCCGAAGTTGCTCTGCGTACTTCATTGGCGGTGGCGGTGGTGGCTTCCTGGTCTTCAGCCAGGGACGCAGAAGCCGGCACACCAGGTACGCCGCCGCGCCCACCGCGATGAAGCCCAACCAGAGCCAGGCTATGGACCACGCAACCGGCCCATGCATGGGTTCGGTGAACATGAAAGCCTCCTGCAACGGAGTGGGGCCGGCGCGAGGACGACGCGCCGGTCCCCACGCGCGCCCTCGAGCCCATCAG
>CAYJEC010000292.1:0-4875 GCA_964369025.1 uncultured Ideonella sp.
CAGGCCGTTGAAGTACCACCAGTGAATGCGGGTTTCACCATGGCGTTTGGGGTCGGCGAACTCATACAGCCTGTGGGTGTCGCCAGAACGGCCGCAACGAGCCCATTTCGAAGCCATTCGAGTGCTTGCAAGGGTTCATTTCGGCCGTCCCGAGGCTCATTGGGCGCACTGCGGGCGCAATTGCGCCATGGTCCGCAGTCGCGTGAGGTTGTAGGCGGCCATCGTCAGGGTCAGAAGCTGGTCAACCCTATCCAGTCCCTGCACCATCACCTGGCGGATCGGGCCGATGAGCTTGCCCCAGCCGAAGCACTGCTCGATGCGCTTTCTCTTGCGCTGGCTGACTTCGTAGCCAGGGTGCCGAGTCGTGCGGCCATCGATGGCGCTGCCGCCGTTGCGCTTGAGGTTCTGCGCGACATGCGGCGTGACGTTGATCTCGCGGCAGGCTTTGACGAATCCCTTGGTGTCGTACGCCTTGTCCGCACCCACCGTCACGCGCTTGCCCGGGCATGCGACGTCGGCCAGCATCTGCGCGGCCACGTCGCGCTCAGCCGTGCCGTCCGAGGTGCTGGCCTGTACGTTGACCACCAGGCCGTGGCGGTTGTCCGTCAGCACATGACCCAGGTAACTCGGCAGCGCAGGAGCTGCATTGCTCTTGCGGTACAGCCGCGACTCAGGGTCGGTCGTGGACTCATGCGTGTCGTTGCTGCGAGGTTCGCCGCGCCAGTCTTCGGGCGGACGGCCATCGTCCGATCCGTCCTTGCGCCGCATGCTCTTATGGCTGGCCCAGGCCTGGATGAGCGTGCCGTCCACGCTGAAGTGCTCGCCCGAGAGCAGCCCGCGCTTGTCGGCCATCTCGACGGTGGCGTTGAAGAGCTCGGTAACCGCGTCGTGCTCAATGAGCCGGTCGCGGTTCTTGCTGAAGACCGAGTGGTTCCACACGGCATCCTCGATGGCCAGGCCAACGAACCAGCGGAACAGCAGGTTGTATTGGATCTGCTCGACGAGTTGCCGCTCGCTGCGCACGCTGTACAGCACCTGCAGCAGCATGGCCCGCATGAGCTTCTCGGGCGCGATGCTCGGGCGGCCGCCCTTGACATCAGCCTCGTACATGGCCGAGAACTTCGCATCCATCTTGGCCAAAGCATCGTTGACCCAGGTGCGAATCGGACGCAGCGGATGGTTGGCCGGAACGAAGTCCTCCAGCTTCACCGTCGTGAACAGGCTCTCGCTGTAGCTGTCGGCTCCACGCATCGGCGGCTCACCCTTCGTCGATCACCGTCGCCATCCTCGCTCACGCATCCGGTGACGTCGATTGGTATTTCAACAGCCTGCTAAGGCCAACCTTGTAGTCAATGTACTCCTTCCTAAGTTTGTCGCGCTCGTCGCCGCACGGGCCACCAATTGCATCAAAGGAGAAGTCATCCAACAAGAAGCCAGTATTATTGGCTCGATCTTGTTCGACAGTGTAGTTTGAGACTATTCTGAAGCTACCGATCTTCTTGCCCTTGGGTGCCTCGGCGACTATTCTTTCTCCTGTTGCTCTGACTCCACCTGTAGGTGCTCGAGTATTCTTTATCAACCTAGACTGGCCAAGAAGAAATCCGTTTTCATCATACCAGAGGGTGGTTGTATCCCCTGGCTTCTTGTCGATGGCTATGCCACCTTGAAATATAGTGAATGCCAACCTCGTGACCGCCGCCCTATCCCCATTGTTGTCTACGAAAAAGCCTCCAATCGGGCCATGATTGTAGTCCGGAGTTGTAACCATGCAAAGGTAGCGAGGCTCGGTAGGGCACTTGCCGTAGTCATAGTCGTAGTCGTATGACCAATACTCCTGGTTTGAGAAAATAAGGCCGCGAGTACTGTAAAAGTCCGAAATTCTGACGTCATATTTCCCCTCTGTGAATCCGAGGGTGGTATTGAATTGCTCGGCAGATTGTCCGGAAAATGCACACTCTTGGTGTGCGCAAAAAATGATCGCTAACGTAAAAAGTACTGGGCGAAATGGCCGCAATCTGGTGCATCGCATGTGCATTCTGAGTCTCCCTTGGTTTCGTCATCGAATTCGCCTCTGTGGGCATCAAGTAACATGTTAGTCCCGCTCGTTCAGTAGTGCTACGTTGCGCGCCATGTGCGATTGTGTTCAAAGGTAACAACGCACGTGTTCACGGGGTATGGCACGCCACCGGCCCGCAACAGCAGAGGGCCCTCGTCGTTTCGTGTGGAAAGCGACATTCACAGTGATGGCTGGTGGTGGAGCCTGGTGGGTATGTGGGCAGGCTGCATTTGAGGCTGTCCACATGTCCACGGGGCGGTGTTCAAGCGGGGGATTCGATGAGCGTCGGGGTTGAAGCGCTGTTCACCAGCGCGCTGGGTCTGCAGGTGCCGTGGGTGGTGGAGGATGTGAAGCTCGACACCGCGCAGCGTCGTATTGACTTCGAGATCGGCTGCCAGGGCACGACCATTTCTTGCCCGACCTGCGGTGCCGGTGCACAGCCGGTGCATGACCGCCTTCGCCGCTCGTAGCGCTACCTGGACTTCTTCCAGCTCGAGGCCTGGTTGCACCCCGTGAACACGTACGGTAACAACAATGAAACTCACCGTGCAACCGGTGGTTGCCGAGATGCTGCCCGGCGGGCAGGGATACCGCGTGCGCTTCCTGCCGCCGTGGACCCATTTCCCCGGCGCCGACGACGAGGTCGCCGCCACCCGCCGCATCAACGCCTTCATCGAGAGCGAGATCGAGCGCCTGCCGGCCCAGTACCTGTGGGTGCATAGGCGCTTCAAGACGCGGCCGCAGGGCGAGCCGGCGTTGTACTGACTCCGCAGCCCGCTCACGAACCGCTGGTCATGGATGGCGCGACGGCGGCGCCCGCATTTCCAGGACCGCGCGTGCCGCGTTTCGCACCACCACGGGCGTCTCAGGTCCAGCATTCGCCAGATCAGAGACCAGTTGCATGGCCTCGGGATCGTCAAATCGACCGATCAAGGTGACGCTCAGAGCGCGCGCCTGATCATCGGCACTACCCAAATTTCTCACGGCAATCTCACGAATACGGGCCCGCGAAGCGCTATCCAGTTCATTACCTGGCCGTATGTTCCCAGACAACATATCTCGAAAGACAAGCATCATGTTGAACGCGATGTCGCTGTCACTCGGGTTTTTGTCAATCTCGTTGATCAAGCGTGGAAGCGCCCGCTGCCCAAATGCCGCAACTCCCCGTGTAGCCATGGCGCCCGTCTCCAAGACGGCCCGGATCAGCAATGCGTCGAGGGCCGACTCGTCGGACAGCCTAGCAACGGCACCAATCAGGTTGGCGTAGTACTCCGTATATTCTTCGGTCAACCTCTTCCCGCTGGCCACATAGGCGCCCTCGGTCTTCAACATGGCAATGAGCTCGGCCCCGAGTTGGTCCCTGGCCGGTGCCGTAACGGTCGCCGCTGAGTAGCTTCGCTCGGTTCGAATGAACTTGGCCTTGCGCGCCTGCCACGGCTCCTGGTGCATGACTTGCGCCCCAGCGGGATACGTCTTGGCCGATTCGGCCTGAGCAATAGGCCCGGAAAAAACTGCCAAGGCAATTGCTCCAAGCCTGACTACAGTCAATGTAAGCATGATCCTGCTCCAGAAATTACTTGGAATATTCGCCGGCATAGTGCCGCCAATCCGCATGAACACAACCCAATCCGCATGGGCCATCCAACGGTTCAATATAACTTGCCCCCGCGCTTCGCGCGGCCTTTTGCAGTTTTTGATACTCCTTTTCTGTTCTCGATTTGTTCTTGAGATCGACCGCATCCCCATACATGTGGCGGCTCTGACCCGCGGCGCCTGGTATTCCATAGTTTCGCTTTGGATTTCTGTAAGCGCTGTTAATTTTCGGGGTATTGCCGATTGCTGTTACCCAGGCAGCAAGTCCATAGTCTGCTCCGGACCGAGTGAGCGGGTCCCTAAGTAGGGCCCAGGAGTAGTTTCCGGTGTTAAGTTCCGCGAATTGATAGTAGGCATTACTTGCGCTCTGTGTAAAGTTTTCACACAAGGGGCTAACAGGCCGTTGAAGTACCACCAGTGAATGCGGGTTTCACCATGGCGTTTGGGGTCGGCGAACTCATACAGCCTGTGGGTGTCGCCAGAACGGCCGCAACGAGCCCATTTCGAAGCCATTCGAGTGCTTGCAAGGGTTCATTTCGGCCGTCCCGAGGCTCATTGGGCGCACTGCGGGCGCAATTGCGCCATGGTCCGCAGTCGCGTGAGGTTGTAGGCGGCCATCGTCAGGGTCAGAAGCTGGTCAACCCTATCCAGTCCCTGCACCATCACCTGGCGGATCGGGCCGATGAGCTTGCCCCAGCCGAAGCACTGCTCGATGCGCTTTCTCTTGCGCTGGCTGACTTCGTAGCCAGGGTGCCGAGTCGTGCGGCCATCGATGGCGCTGCCGCCGTTGCGCTTGAGGTTCTGCGCGACATGCGGCGTGACGTTGATCTCGCGGCAGGCTTTGACGAATCCCTTGGTGTCGTACGCCTTGTCCGCACCCACCGTCACGCGCTTGCCCGGGCATGCGACGTCGGCCAGCATCTGCGCGGCCACGTCGCGCTCAGCCGTGCCGTCCGAGGTGCTGGCCTGTACGTTGACCACCAGGCCGTGGCGGTTGTCCGTCAGCACATGACCCAGGTAACTCGGCAGCGCAGGAGCTGCATTGCTCTTGCGGTACAGCCGCGACTCAGGGTCGGTCGTGGACTCATGCGTGTCGTTGCTGCGAGGTTCGCCGCGCCAGTCTTCGGGCGGACGGCCATCGTCCGATCCGTCCTTGCGCCGCATGCTCTTATGGCTGGCCCAGGCCTGGATGAGCGTGCCGTCCACGCTGAAGTGCTCGCCCGAGA
>CAYJEC010000293.1:0-4836 GCA_964369025.1 uncultured Ideonella sp.
AACTCGACCATGCCCGAGCCCTCGCGCATCGCCGGCGTGATGCCGACCAGGCGCTCGTCTGCCGCGGCCATGTCGCACAACCATTGGCCGAAGACCTGCGTGAACGTGGTCTTGGGCGCGGTGGCCGGCTTCTGCAGGCCGATGGCAGGATCGAACTTGCCAGGGCCGTGGTAGTTGATCGGGTCGGCCTCCGCGAGCTCGTACCCATAGCCCTTCCGGGTGACGACGTGCAGAAACTGCGGCCCCTTGGCATCACGCAGATTCTCAAGAGTGGGCACCAGCGAATCGAGGTCATGACCGTCGATCGGGCCGACATAGTTGAAGCCGAACTCCTCGAAGATCGTGCCGGGCACGACCATGCCCTTCGTGTGCTCCTCGAACCGTTTGGCGAACTCATACAGCGGCGTGTTCTTGAGCACGCTCTTGGCGCTCTCGCGCGCGGCAGCGTAGAACTTGCCGCTCATCAAGCGAGCGAGATAGCGGTTCAGCGCGCCCACCGGCGGGCTGATCGACATGTCGTTGTCGTTCAGGATCACCAGCATGTCAGGCAGGCCGGCCCCCCCCGCGTAGCCGCCGTGGTTCAGGGCCTCGAAGGCCATACCGCCGGTGAGGGCACCGTCGCCGATGACGGCCACCGTCCGGCGGCTCTCCCCTTTCAGCCGGGCGCCATGCGCCATGCCCAGCGCCGCCGATATCGAGGTCGATGAGTGGCCGGTGCCGAAGGTGTCGTACTCGCTCTCGCACCGCCGCGGGAAGCCGCTGATGCCGCCCAGTTGCTTGAGCGAGGCCATCGCCTCGCGCCGCCCGGTGAGGATCTTGTGCGGATACGACTGGTGGCCCACGTCCCAAACCAGGCGGTCGTCAGGCGTGTTGAAGACATGGTGCAGCGCCACCGTCAACTCCACCGTGCCGAGGTTGGATGAGAGGTGGCCACCCGTCTGGCTGACGGTCTGGAGAAGGAATTGGCGCAGTTCGCCCGCCAGCGTCTTGAGCTGGGCACGGCTGAGCGAGCGCAGGTCCTTCGGCGTGGCGATGGTTTGCAGCAGGGGGTGGGGCATGGGCGGTCGGGCTCCGAATGGGCGGCGGCGTTTCGGGGCGTTCAGTGGTGGCGGTCCACCACCTTGTCGGCCAGCCAAGCGAGGCGGCTGGCCTGGCTGAGGCCGCTGCGGGCGAGTGCCTCGAGGGCCTGGTCGCGCAGGTCGTCGGCATGACGCCGGGCAGCAGACAGGCCGAGCACGGTGACGTAGGTCGGCTTGTTGTTCTCCAGGTCCTTGCCAGCCGTCTTGCCGAGGGTTTCGGACGCCTGGGTCACGTCGAGGATGTCGTCCACCACCTGAAAGGCCAGGCCGATGGCGGCCCCGTAGGTCGACAGGGCAGACCAGGCGGCCGCATCGACCGGGCCGCACGCTGCCCCCATCAAGACGCTGGCCTGCAGCAGGGCGCCGGTCTTGCGGCGATGCATGTCACGCAGCGCGCTCTCGTCGAGCGACCGGCCCACGCTGGCCAGATCGATCGCCTGCCCGCCCGCCATGCCTTCGTGGCCGGCCGCGCGTGCGAGGAGACCCACCAGGCGGGCCTGCAAGGCGGGCGGCACCCCCTCTTCCGGGGTGAGCACCTCGAACGCCAGGGCCTGCATGGCATCGCCTGCGAGCATGGCCTGAGCCTCGCCGTAGCGGATGTGCACCGTGGGCTTGCCACGGCGCAGTGCGTCGTCGTCCATGCAGGGCATGTCGTCGTGCACCAGGGAGTAGGCATGGATCAGTTCAACTGCCACGGCTGCACGCATCGCGGCGGCCGGATGGCCGCTGACGGCGTCGCAGCCAGCCAGCACCAGCAGCGGGCGCAGGCGCTTGCCGCCGTCGAGCACCGCATAGCGCATCGCGTCACCGAGCCCGGCGGGGGTGTCCTCCGGCACGAGGGAATCCAGCGCGGATTCAACCGCGGCAAGTTCCAGGCTCGCCCAAGCGTCGAAGTCTTCAGGCTTCATGCATTCGTCCAGGGCTTTGACTGCCCTTCCTCCAGGACCTTGACTTGTAGTTCAACCACCTGAAGGCGCTCGCGGCAGTATTCCAGAAGCCGTGCCCCACGGCGGTAGCCTTCGAGTAGCCGATCCAGCGGCATCTGCCCGGCCTCCATGGCCTGAACCAGGGTGTCCAGTTCGGCCAGGGCCGCTTCGTAGCTTGCGGGCTCGTCGGCTGCCGGGGCAGCGGCGGGGGCTGATCGCGCCATGTCGGTTGGTGAGAAACAAAGTGAGATTGTAGTCAGGCCGACCCGGGTTTTCCCGTTTTGGTGCACAGGTCATGGCAAATGGCGCCACGCCGGCTACCGGGCGTGGCCTCCTGCTGACGGGCCCCGGTTAGAATCCGGGCCCCCTGACCTGCCACAGGCAGTTGGAAGGGGATCGTTTGTCATTCAAACCCACCCGCGGGGCCACCGGGTGGGGGGTTAACAGACATGTTTTTTGGAGATCCTGGGGATCATGTCGGACCTGAGCATCACGCTGGAAGCTCTGGAGCGCGCGCGCTCTCAACTCTCCGTATCCACCTATTTCGACGAGGATCTGCTCCGCAGGGAGCAGGAACTCGTGTTTCAACACGGCCCGCGCTATCTGGCGCATGAACTGGCCGTGCCCGGGGTGGGCGACTACTACGCACTGCCGCAAGAAGGTGAAGGGCGCGCACTCGTGCGCACGCCACGCGGCATTGAACTGGTATCCAACGTCTGCCGGCACCGCCAGGCGGTGATGTTGCGCGGGCGTGGGAACACCCGCTCGAACATCGTCTGCCCGTTGCACCGCTGGACCTATGACCTGCACGGCCAGTTGGTCGGAGCGCCTCACTTTGAGCACGACCCCTGTCTGCACCTGAACAACTACCCGTTGCGCACCTGGAACGGCATGGTGTTCGAGGACAACGGCCGCGACATCGCTGCCGACCTGGCCGGCCTGGGCCCGCGTGCCGACCTCGATTTCGACGGCTACGTGCTCGACCACGTCGAGATGCACACCTGCCACTACAACTGGAAGACTTTCATCGAGGTCTACCTCGAGGACTACCACGTCAATGCCTTCCACCCCGGCCTGGGCCAGTTCGTCACCTGCGACGACCTGCGTTGGGAATTCGGCAAACACCATTCGGTTCAGACGGTGGGCATCAAGGCCGCTCTCGAACGGGCAGGCTCGCCCACCTACCAGCGCTGGCATGACGCAGTGCTCAGGTTCGGCGGTGGCAAGGCCCCCCGGCAGGGCGCGATCTGGCTGACCTACTACCCGAACATCATGGTCGAGTGGTACCCGCATGTGCTGACCGTCTCCACGTTGTACCCGCAGGGCCCGCAGAAGACGCGCAATGTGGTCGAGTTCTACTACCCCGAGGAGATCGCCGCCTTCGAGCGCGAGTTCGTCGAGGCACAGCGCGCGGCCTATATGGAGACCTGCATCGAGGATGACGAGATCGGCGAACGCATGGACGCCGGCCGCAAGGCCCTGTACGAACGCGGGGACGACGAGGCCGGCCCGTACCAGAGCCCGATGGAAGACGGCATGAAGCACTTCCATGAGTGGTACCGCCGTGCGATGGTGCCGGGCAGCACCGCGTGGTGAAGGCAGCGCTGGTGTTGTTGCATTGCAGCAGAGGCGGTTGCATCCACTCTGCAGGCACCTGCGTCTAAGGCTGTAAGGACTTGGCTCTTGCCGCGACGAACCGCGGCAAGGTCTGGATTCACCGGCATTCAGCCGGCCCGGGCCGCCGCCGCGTCCTTCACGTTCGCGTGTTTCCAGCCACCTCAACATTTGGAGATCGTTATGAACATCAACACCACCAAGTCGGGCCTCGCCATCGCCGCCGCTGCCGCCGCGCTGTTCACCCTGGGCGCCGCCCCGATGGCCATGGCTGCCGATGACGGCATGGTCAAGTGCTCCGGCGTCAACAGCTGCAAGGGCACATCCGAGTGCAAGACCGCCAAGAGCGAATGCAAGGGCCACAACAGCTGCAAGGGGCAGGGCTGGGTCTCCAAGAAGACGGCCGACGAGTGCACCAAGGCCGGCGGCAAGGTCGTCAAGGGTTGACCCTCACGCCCCCTCCCCGGGGTCTGGCCCCCGGAGGGGGCTTGCGCGGCGGACCGGCAGAGCCGGTCCGCGCACGCCACTTGAAAGCGGCGGCTCCTTCGGAGCGCCGCGCCTGACACCATGTCTGAATTGACCGGCTTTGGCCTGGGCCTCCGTACCGATCACTATGCCGACTTCCGTGCCACGCCGGCGCCGTTGCTTGGCGTGGACTGGCTGGAGGTGATCAGCGAGAACTACATGGTGCCGGGAGGCAAGCCGCTGGCCCATCTCGACGCGATCCGGCGCGACGTCCCCATGGTGATGCACGGCGTCTCGTTGAACATCGGCGGCAGCGACCCGCTTGACCGCAGCTACCTGCGCGATCTTCGAGCACTGGCTGCCCGCATCGAGCCGGCCTGGGTCTCGGACCACCTCTGCTGGACAGGCGTCGACGGCCGGCAGTTGCACGACCTGCTGCCCCTGCCCTACACCGAGGCCGCGCTGCGCCACGTGGCCGGGCGCGTGATGCAGGTGCAAGATGCCCTTGGCCGTCGCCTGCTTCTGGAGAACGTCTCCAGCTACATCGGCTGGGCGGCTGACGAAAAGAGTGAGTGGCAGTTCATTGCCGAGTTGGCCGAGCGGGCCGATTGCGAATTGCTGCTCGATGTGAACAACGTCTACGTCAGCGCCGTGAACCACGGCTTCGACCCGCACACCTTCATCGACGGGGTGCCGGCGCACCGCGTTCGCCAGATCCACCTCGCCGGCCACGAAGTGGGCGAGCAGGGCCT
>CAYJEC010000294.1:0-4833 GCA_964369025.1 uncultured Ideonella sp.
CTCGATGATGGTCGGGTTCGCCTGCAGGGGCTCCAGCACGCCGCCGATGCCCACGCCGCCAGACAGGTGCACGTTCTTGCCGATCTGCGCGCAGGAGCCCACAGTGGCCCAGGTGTCGACCATGGTGTTCTCGCCGACATAGGCGCCAATGTTCACGTAGCTGGGCATCAGCACCGCGCCGGCGGCGATGTAGCTGCCACGCCGCGCCACGGCCGGCGGCACCACGCGCACGCCGGAGGCGGCCAGGGCCGCATCGTCCATGTGCGAGAACTTCGTGGGCACCTTGTCGAAGTAGGTCAGGTCGCCGGAGTGAACCACCTTGTTGTCGTTCAGGCGGAACGACAGCAGCACGGCCTTCTTGACCCATTGGTTCACCTGCCACTGGCCAACGCCCAAGCGCTCGGCGACCCGCAGGCGGCCGGCGTTCAGGTCAGTGATCACCTGTTCGACTGCGGCGCGGATCTCGGGGGCGGCGGATGCCGGTGTCAGGCGGGCGCGTTCTTCCCAGGCTTGGTCGATCAGGGTCTGCAGTGCGTGCGTCATGGTGGGGTCGTTCTCAGAGGGACTTCGCGTAGGCGACGATGCGGTGAGCCGCTTCAAGGCATTCCTTGCCTTCGGCCACCAGGGCCATTCGGATGCGGCCGGCACCGGGGTTCAGGCCGTGGGCTTCGCGGGCCAGCAGGCTGCCGGGGAGGACCGCCACATTGTATTGAGCGAGCAGGCCCAGACTGAAGGCGATGTCGTCGCCGCCGTGCAATTGGGGCGGAATGCCGGCCCAGAGGTAGAAGCCTGCGTCGGGCAACCGGACGTCGAGCACTTCGGCCAGCAAGGGCGTGACCTGGGCGAACTTCTCGCGGTAGGCAGCGCGGTTGGCCACCACATGGGCCTCGTCGTTCCAGGCCGCGATGCTGGCGGCCTGCACCACCTTGCTCATCGCGCTGCCATGGTAGGTGCGGTAGAGCAGGAAGGCCCTCAGGATGCTTGCGTCGCCCGCCACAAAGCCCGAGCGCATGCCCGGAACGTTGCTGCGCTTGCTCAGGCTGGACAGCACCACGAGGTTGCGCCAGTCGGTGCGGCCCAGCGCCTGTGCGGCCTGCAGCGCACCCAGCGGGGCTTCGTCGCGGAAGTAGATCTCCGAATAGCACTCGTCGCTGGCGATGACGAAACCATGGCGGTCGCTCAGTTCGAACAACTCTCGCCACTCCTCCAGCGGCATCACCGCGCCAGTGGGGTTGCCCGGCGAGCAGGCGTAGACGAGTTGGGTACGTGCCCAGGTGGCATCGTCGATCTGCCGCCAGTCGCAGGCGAAGTTGCGCGCCGGATCGCTGTTGGCGAAGGTTGGTTGCGCTCCGGCCAGCAGGGCCGCGCCCTCGTAGATCTGGTAGAACGGGTTCGGGCAGACGACGGTGGCGCCTGGGCGGGTGGGGTCGATGACTGTTTGCGCCAGCGAGAACAGCGCTTCGCGAGAGCCGTTCACCGGCAGCACCTCGGTGGCAGGGTTCAGGCTCACCCCGTAGCGCCTTCCAGCCCAGGCCGAGATGGCTTCACGCAGCGCGGGTTCGCCGGCGGTGGCGGGGTAACTTGACAAGCCGGCCAGGCTGCCGCACAGGGCTTGCTCCACCAACGCCGGGGCCGGGTGGCGGGGTTCACCGATGCCCAGGCTGATGGGTGCAATGGCCGGGTTTGGCGTGATGTCGCGTGTGAGCGCGCGAAGGCGTTCAAAGGGGTAGGCGTGCAGCCTGCCGAGCAGGGGATTCATGCGCGGGATTATCCGTGCCTGCCCAGCTTGTGTACGACCCGGGTCGTGCGACTCAGGCGCCCATCACTGCTGAAGTGCGGGCCATCTGTACTAGAGCCTGCCCATGCACCCGGGCGCGCCGCATCGGCAGACGAGGCGGCCTTCGTGATGCGTCTCACCGTAGTCCACGGTGATCTCCTCGCCGGGCTCGATGGCGCGCAGCGCGTAGAACTCGATGCGGCCCTCCTGGATGCGCAACTGCCCGTTGGGCTGGCAGGAGTGGTTCGTGAAGCGCATCGGGTCGGTCGAGCGGGCCAGGTCGATGGCTTTCTTGGCCGAGACCTCGACGATCATGATGCGTTCCAGCGTGGCCGCCCGTCTGCGTGCCTCTGCCACCGTGATGCTCTCGCCTCGCACCTCGCCGATCTTGTGCCAGCGAGGCACAGCCTCCAGCGCAAACACGCCGAAGCCGTCGATCGGGCTGCGTCGCACCGCGACATCGAACTTCTGGTAGGGCGGCCGCTCGGAGAGCGCACCCATCAGCCGAGCAGGCCGGATTCGGCGCCATGTGCCGGCAGCGTGACCACCGGCTGCGGCTTCCAACCCTTCTTGCGGTGCTCGGCGACCACGTTGGTGTAGATGCCACCGCGCACATACCACCTGGCTGTGATCCGGGCGTAGCGCGGCCGGGTCGCCTCGACGATCTTGCTGAGGATGTCGTTCGTCACCTTTTCGTGGAAGGCCCCCTCGTCGCGGAAGCTCCACATGTACATCTTCAGGCTCTTCAGCTCGATGCACAGCTTGTCGCAGACCATGTCGATGGCGAAATGCGCGAAATCGGGCTGGCCGGTCAGCGGGCAGTGGCAGGTGAACTCCGGGATCTGGAACTGGATCACGTAGTCGCGTTCAGGCGCCGGGTTCGGGAACACATGCAGTTCCTTCGAGGGCGCGGTGGGCGGGTTCAGCGGGGCGGGGCGTTGCTTCGGGGCGGGGGTGCGGGCCATGGCGAGGCGAAGGGCTGGATAGGAGGCTTGCGATGGTATCATCTCGACCCATTTGATGGCCTGAATCTGGCCAAAAAATTCAATCAAATCAATAACTTAGAGAGTGGCCCCGGGCCGCCTCGGTGCTAAGCCGGGGTCCCGCCATTTCATGCGGCTCAATCAGATCAAGCTGTCCGGCTTCAAGTCCTTCGCCGAGCCCACCACCTTCCAGCTGCCCGGCCAGCGCGTTGGCGTGGTCGGCCCCAACGGTTGTGGCAAGTCCAACATCATGGATGCCGTGCGTTGGGTACTGGGCGAGTCCAAAGCCAGTGAACTGCGTGGCGAGTCCATGCAGGACGTGATCTTCAACGGCTCGGGCAACCGCAAGCCGGCCAGCCGTGCCAGTGTGGAGCTCGTCTTCAGCAACGAGGACGGCCGTGCCGGTGGCTCCTGGAACCAGTACGCCGAGATCGCCGTCAAGCGCGTGCTGACGCGTGACGGCACCTCGAGCTATTTCATCAACAACCAGCCGGTGCGCCGGCGCGATGTGCAGGATGTCTTCCTTGGCACCGGCCTCGGGCCCCGCGCCTACGCCATCATCGGCCAGGGCACCATCAGCCGGATCATCGAGTCCCGCCCCGAAGAACTCCGACTGTTTCTCGAGGAGGCCGCCGGCGTCTCCAAGTACAAGGAGCGCCGCCGCGAGACAGAGAACCGGCTGAAGGACACGCGGGAGAACCTGACCCGCGTCGACGACATCCTGCGCGAGCTGAACGCCAATCTGGAGAAGCTGGAGCGCCAGGCCGAGGTGGCCTCGCAGTACCGCAGCCTGCAGCAGCAGGGCACGCTGAAGTTGCACCAGCTTTGGTACCTGAAGTACCGCGATGCGGCTGTCGAGGAAGAGCGTGTCAAGCTCGCGTCGCTGGAGGCCACCAACGCGCTCGAGGCGAGGTTGGCCGACCTGCGCCACATCGAGGCCGAACTGGAGACCGTTCGCCAGGCCCACTACGCGGCCTCCGACGCCTTGCACGCCAAGCAGGGCGACCTGGCCCAGGCGCAGCTCGAGGTGAGCCGCCTCGAGGAGCGCATCCGCTACGTGGTCGAAGGCCGCCAGCGTGCCGAGGCTCGCCTGGCCGACCTGCGGGCGCAGAACAGCCAGTGGGCGCAGCGCCAGGCGGACGCCGAGGCCGAACTGGAGACCATCGCCGAGCAGATCGCCGCCGCCGACGAGCAGGCCGAGGTGCTCGCCGCGCAGGCGGAGGAGCAATCGCACCAGTCGCCGGCCTATGAAGATGCGGTGCGTGCGGCTCAGGCGCGCAGCAACGACCAGCGTGGCCTCGTGGCCCAGGTGCAGCAGCAGATCCAGGTGCTGGCCGCCGAGAGCCGCAACATCGAGGAGCAGACCCGCTCGCTGCGCGGCCGCCGCGAGCGCCTGGCCGCCGAGCGCCAGGGCTTGGCCGCGCCGGACGTCGGTCGCCTGCAGCAGCTTCGCGACGACACCGCAGCGGCCGATGAGACCCAGGCCGAGGCCGAGGCCCGGCTGCAGGAACTGGGGGACGAGGTGCCGCTGCTCGACGAGCAACGGCGCAACCAGCACGACTCGGTCAACCGCGAGTCGGGCAGGCAGGCCGACATCTCGGCCCGGCTGGAGGCCTTGCGTGCGCTGCAGGAGAAAGTGCAGACCGAGGGCAAGCTGAAGCCCTGGCTGGCCAAGCATGGGCTCGATGGCTTGCAGGGACTGTGGACGCAGGTCCACATCGAGACAGGCTGGGAGGTGGCGCTGGAGTCGGCGCTGCGCGAGCGCTTGAGTGCGCTGTCGGTTGGCCGGCTGGACATCGTCCGCGCCTTCGCCGCCGACTCACCGCCGGCCAAGCTGGCCTTCTACTCGCTGCCGCAGGCGGCGATCGCCAACACCCACCAGACCCTGCCGCGCCTGTCCGACCTGCTGCGCCTGAACGACGCCGGCATGAAGGCGCTGCTGAATGATTGGCTGGAAGGTGTCTACACCGCGCCCGGCCTGGACGAGGCGCTGGCGCAACGCAGCCAGTTGACCCATGGCGAGGTCATCATGACCCGCGACGGGCATGCGGTGTCGCAGTTTGCCGTGTCTTT
>CAYJEC010000295.1:0-4829 GCA_964369025.1 uncultured Ideonella sp.
GCCTGATGCGCCACCCGCAGGTTCGCCCGCAGCCCCTCCGGCAGCAGCGCCACCCTTCTCAGCATTTTTGTGGATGTCAACTGCAATCGGTTTCATCCAGAATCGGCTGAACCAGCCACGCATCCCCGTGGTGGGCCCCCTCGTGCCAATTCCGGA
The DNA here is from genome assembly GCA_964369025.1 of uncultured Ideonella sp. Lineage (GTDB taxonomy): Bacteria > Pseudomonadota > Gammaproteobacteria > Burkholderiales > Burkholderiaceae_C > Ideonella. The sequence goes on from CAYJEC010000295.1 coordinate 157, forward strand.
GATGAACATGCAACGCAAGACTTTCGCCTTGGCCCTGTTGGGCCTGGGCCTGGCAGGGCTGTCGCAGGCAGCCAAGCCGCCGATCTACGACGACTTCTCGAGCACCACCGGGCTGGACCGTGCCAAGTGGTTCGAGACCGAAGGCTGGCGATTCGCCGAAGGCAAGGTGCTGAACCTCGGCCGCTCCGTGATGGGCAACACGGCGAGCGACAGTGGCGTGAACCTCGAGAACTTTTTCCTCAACACGCTTGACAGCACACCGCCGAAGGGTCTCAGCGCCGACATCACGGTCACTGGCATCAGCCACCTCGAAAGCTGTGCTGCCAACCCCGCACTGGGCCGGACCCAGGCACGCCTCGTGGCCGCCTATTTCAGTTCCCGCGCGGGCGGGCCGGTGGCGGGTGACCGCACCGGCGACATCGGCGCGATGTTCCGCGTCGGCCGCGATTCGAACAGCGCTGCACCTGCCGGCGAACTGAATGTGCAGGGCGTTGTGTTCGAGTGCACCAATGCCGACTGCTCGACTTCAACCTCGCCGCCGGTGGTCAATCTCGGCACCACCACGATTGGCACCAAGGTGAATGGCCGGATCGACTGGAACAAGAAGACCAAGACCTTCCAGTTCACCCGCGACGGCGGCACGCCGCAGAGCGTGGTCTACACCTACGCCAACACCGGGACACCGGGCTCGCCGTTCGTGAACGTGAGCGTCCGCAACGAAGCACCCCACTGCCTGAGTGGCCCTCGAACCAAGGTGGGCATGTCGGCCGTGTACGACAACGTGGGCCTGTCGCGTTGAGCGCGGCGCCACCCACCAAGCCTAGGAATCAAGGAAATCTCATGACACTCAACCCCCTCCTGATGGCCGCACTGCTGGCGGCTTCTGTTGCCGGCACGGCGCACGCCGCCAAGCTGCCGATCCTCGACAACTTCAACGACGCCAATGTCGGCATCGACTCCACCAAGTGGCGCGACAGCGAGTACATGCGGTTCATCGACACCACCGGCAAGCTGACACTAGGCCGCTGGACTTACGGCAGCAACACCTCTGACACCGGATCAACCGCCGAGAACCTCAGCACTTCGGCCACCGACAACGCGCCGGCCAAGGTGCTGAAGGTGACGGTCGTGGTGAACAGCCTGGAGCCCACGCCTTGTGCGGCCAACACCACCCCGTCGGCCGTGCAGGCCCGGACGATCGGCGCCTTCTTCAGCACCCGCGCGGGCGGCCCGGTGGCCGGAGACCAAACCGGCGATGTGCTGGCCCAGATCGGACTGCGCCGCGCCAGCGACAGTGTTGATGCGCCGGGCTTGATGCGTGTATCCGGCGGCGTGCCACAGTGCACCAACTCCGACTGCAGCACCGCGAACAACCTGGGAGGCTTCGACCTGGGAACCGCCGACATTGGTGACAAGGTCGTGCTGCAGATCACCTGGGACGAGGCCAACAGCAAATTCCTGTTCAGCCGGGACGGCGGGACGCCGGTGGAGGTCTCGCACGCCGCGGTGACCAAGACGGGCCTGCCCGGCCGGCCGTTCAACAACGTCAGTATCCGCAACCTCACGGCCAACTGCACCGCCAGCCGGGTTCGCGCCGGCATGGAGGCCAGTTTCGACGACTTCGCCATCGGCCGCTGAGAGGCTCCTCAACGCCCGAGGCCCCCGTTGCAGAGCGGGGGCCTTTTTCGTTCTGCTCCCCGACAGCCAGATCGCGAACGGGCGGAGCCCGTGTGTTGGATGCGCGAGACAGATGGTCGATCGGGCACTCCGGGTCCTGGCGCGGGCTCCATGCGCCCACCGATTTCCTGCGCGAGATCAACACTTCAGTGCCCGCCGCGTGGGATGTTTGCTTGGTGGTCAACAAAGAGATGAAGCCAATGCACGGAAGATGTATGTCGCTTCAATAACTGATTACTGTGGTACTGGATTGGGGTTCGACGCACTCCAAGGGGAGCCAGAATGAACGCGAACAGTCAGATCGAAGTCTTGGCCGGTGCACGCCGCCGCCTGTTGCGATGTGGGGCCGCTGGTGTCGCCTTGGCGCTGGCTGGGGGCTGGGCAAAAGGCGCCACGCCGTTTGCCATCCGACGCGCCAGATTCGGCATCACGGAGGACTTCTACCTGCCCAAGGCCAAGATGGTCACCCTGGTTCCCTTCACCAAGGTGGTCTTCCAGGAGAGCAGTGACTGCACATTGCAGGCCAACGGCATGGTGCGCATCAACGTCGCCGGGCTCTACCGCGTGGTACTCGGCCTGGATTGGGTGGCACAGAACGGCACCGACATCGATCTGCGCCTGTACGGCATTCGCCGAAAGCGGGTCGGCGCGCCACCCGAGCCGACCTTGAAGGACGACCGCCTCGCCTCCGCCGACATCCCGGGGTCCGACGCCCCACGCGTCGGCCGCTACCAGGGCACCTGGAGCCCCGGTGTCATTCCGCTGGGCGGCATCGTGAGCACCGAGGTCAGCGTGGTGCCGCTCGGGGTGGCCTCCATCGGCGATGTGGTCATGGCGTCGCACACCGGTGTCAATGATGCCGCCATTGGTTCGCAGGCCGTGGACGCCCTGATCGTCCAGGCCAAGGTCGTGGGAGCGGACCGTGTCCGGGTGACGATCTACAACCCCTCCATGGCGGGCGGCGTGGCCGTGCCAACCGGCGACCTGCGGGTCGTGGCGATGAACGCCATCGAGTCGCGCGGCGAGTCGGCCGATGCCTGGCAGGTGGTGCACACCGCGTCAGAAGTTCTCAAGGCCGGCGAAATGATCTATGCGGTCGGCCGCAACAAGGGCATGGCGAACGATTTCATCCAGGCCACGGACACGACCTTCCTCCAGATCGAGCGATTCGGTTGAGCATCTCCCGCGCAACGTTGCATCAAGCCTCTTGGCCAAAAGGGGGTGCCGCATGAAGATTCTCTGGATCGCTTCCGCACTGCTGCTTCAGGGCGCCCCGGCGCCGGCTGTGGCGCCCCGATACGACACCACGTTGATCGAGGTCTCCAAGGTCTGGGGGTCCGCCGTCGCGGACTACAACCGCGATGGTCACGACGATCTGCTGATCGAGGGCCACGATGCGAACGACCGGATCTGGTACTGGACTTCGGCGGGCTACGTCCCCTCGGGCCAGGTCCTGGATCCAGCCGACCGTCACGCATGCGACGTGGCCGATGTCAATGGCGACGGGCTCCCCGATTTTTACTGTGCCATTGGCGGAGAAGGCGGCTTCGGTTTTGGCAACAACGAAATGTGGGTTCAGCAACCCGGGGGCACGCACGTCGACCGGGCCATGGAGATGGGGGTTCAGGATCCCTACGGGCGCGGCCGGCACCCGGTCTTCTTCGACATGAACCACGACGGCTGGCCGGACATCTACCTCACCAACCTCTCCACTGAACGCCCGGACGGCCACCCCAACATCAACCACGTGTTCATCAACCTGGCAGGCGAGGCATTCACCGAAGTGACCACTGTGGCGACGGGGGCGAAAGGTTCGCGTTGCGTGGGCAAGGGCGACATCGACCACGACGGCTGGGACGACCTGCTGGTTTGTGTCAACAAGGAACCGGGCAGCCTCTACCGGAACACCCGGAGTGGCGACTTTCAGCGCCTGACCCCCAAAGCGGCGAACTCGGAATGGAAAGACGCCAGACTCGTCGATGTGAACAGCGACGGCCGCGACGATCTGTTGCTGATCACCGCCTCCAATGTGTTCCAGGTCTGGTTGAACAGCGGTTCAGGCAGGTACTTCGATCGACTCAGCTATTCCCAGAAACTGGCGGCCTGGGGTGAGTCACTGGCCGTGGGCGACTTCAACCGCGACGGCCGGCAGGATGTCTACATCGTCCAGCGCGACCCGAACTGCGACTCGACCGGCCACGATCTGGCACCCGACGTGATCTTTTTCGGCAGCCCCGGCGGCTGGGTGAAGACACCGCTCCCTCAGGATTTCGAAGGTTGCGGCTACCTGGCTGAGGTGGTGGACGGCACCAAGGTGCTCGTGATGAATGGCGGCGGTGACTGGCGAGGGCCGAGCTACCTCATCGAGCTGAAGTGAGGCGACTGCGGGCGCTCACTGCTGGCGCCAGGCCGCCGTGTCGCCACCACGCAGCGGCTTCAACTGTGCATCGCCAAAGGGCAGGGATTCGGGCAGTTGCCAGGCCTCTCGTTTCAGTGTCACCGTGCCGGTGTTGCGCGGCAGGCCGTAGAAGTCGGCGCCGTGGTGGCTGGCAAAACCCTCCAGCCGGTCCAGCGCACCCGCAGCCTCGAAAGCCTCGGCGTAGAGTTCCAGCGCCGTCAGGGCCGTGAAACAGCCGGCGCCGCAGACCGAGGCCTCCTTCATCACCGAGGCATGGGGCGCGGAGTCGGTGCCGAGAAAGTACCGGTCACTGCCCGAGGCCACCGCCGCCACCAGGGCCTGCCGGTGGGCCTCGCGCTTGAGCACCGGTAGGCAGTAGTAGTGCGGGCGCAGGCCGCCCTGGAAGATCGCGTTGCGGTTGTAGAGAAGGTGGTGCGCGGTGACGGTGGCTGCCGTGTGCGGGCCGGCCTCGGCCACGTACTGTGCGGCCTCCTTCGTGGTGATGTGCTCGAACACCACCTTCAACTCAGGGAAGTCGCGCCGCAGCGGCCGCATCACCTGGTCGACAAACACCGCTTCGCGGTCGAAGAGGTCGACC
>CAYJEC010000296.1:0-4792 GCA_964369025.1 uncultured Ideonella sp.
GCGCGATGTGCGGGATGAAGTCCACCAGCAGGCCGTCGTCGGGCATGTGGTCCTTCAGGTTGGGGTGCGGCCAGTCGGTGCCCCACAGCACGCGGTCGGGGAAGCTCTCGACGATTCGGCGGGCAAAGGGCACGACATCGCGGTACGCCGCCTGCTCGCCGTTCAGCGCCTTCGGGCCTATCAGCGACAGGCGCTCCGGGCAACTGACCTTGCTCCATACATTGGGGTGCTCGCGCATGAACTTCACGAACAGCTCGAACTCGGGTCCATCGACCGGTTTGGCCACGTCGGGGCGGCCCATGTGATCGACGACGATGGTGGTGGGCAGGGCGGTGAAGAAATCCCACAGTTCCGGTAGATCCACCGCCTCGAAATAGATCACCACATGCCAGCCGAACTCGGCAATGCGGTTGGCGATCTCAAGCAACTCGTCCCTGGGGGTGAAGTCGACCAAGCGCTTGACGAAATTGAAGCGCACGCCGCGCACGCCGGCCTGGTGCATGGACTCCAATTCGGCGCGCGTCACGTCGCGCTTCACGGTGGCCACACCGCGGGCCCTGCCGCCGGAACGCTCCAGCGCATCGATCATCGCGCGGTTGTCGGCGCCGTGGCAGGTGGCCTGCACGACGACATTGCGCGCGAAGCCGAGGTGGTCGCGCAGTGCGTAGAGCTGCTGCTTGCTGGCATCGCAGGGGGTGTACTTGCGTTCTGGGGCGTAGGGAAACTCAGCGCCCGGACCGAACACGTGGCAGTGCGAATCGACAGCGCCGGCCGGCAGTTCGAAGCGGGGCTTGGAGGGGCCGGCGAACCAGTCCAGCCAACCGGGGGTCTTGGGGAAGGGCATGTCAGTCTTTCGAGGCGAGATGCTTCAGGATGCGGTCGGCCTCGGTGCGCCAGTCCGCGCTGCGGGCGAAGGCGGGGTTGCCCTTGGTGCCGAACAGGCCACCGTCGGCGAGATCGGCCACCCAGGCCTGCCGCTCGGCGGTGCCACTGGCGCTCCAGGGTGTGAGGCCGGCCTCGCGCACGGTGGCGGCGACCTCGCGAACCTCCTCGCTGCGACGTCGGCCGTGCTCGATGACCCGATGGAAGAAGTAGGCGGCCTGTTTCTCCCAGTCGATGCCGGGGAAGGTCTCGTGGAGCGAGGCGATCACCGCGTCTTCCACGCCATGGTGGCGGGCGGCGGTGAAGCTCTCGATGACCATGGCCTCCAGGCCCTTGATCATCACGCTGCGGCACATCTTGGTGGCCGAGGCCACGCCGAGCTGCTCGCTCGCCACCTTGGGGGCGAAGCCGAGCGCGGCCAGCGCCGGCTCCAGCATCGCCGCATGCGGGCCACCGAGCAGCAGCGGGACCTGGATCCGGTAGGGTGGCAGGCTGGTCATCACCGCACCTTCGACATAGCACCCGCCTGCCGCGTCCACGGCGGCGGCGGCGCGCTGCTTGGCGCCCGGCGAGGCCGAGTTGAAGTCGAGGAAGTAGCTGCCAGAGCGCAGCGAAGGGGCACAGGCCTCGGCCACCGCAACCGTCTGGCTGGCGGTCACGGCGCTGACAATGAGATCTGCGCGGGACCCCAGGTCGGCGTGCGAGGCGGCCAGGAGCACGCCGTGACCGGCCGCGTGGGCTTGCAGCGCGGCCGCCGTGTCAGGCCGCGCCAGCTTGAGGTCATAGGCGCTGACCGCCACGCCTCGCGCTCGCAGGTCCTCGGCCAGGATGCGGCCGACCTCACCGTAGCCAATGAGGCCGATGTGCCAGCGAGAAGGGTCTGATGGACGTGTCATGGTTCCCTCGATTCGGCCGAACCCGGCTGGCCGGCCCCGTGCGGCGGGCGCATGGTCAATCCAATGCCGCCTTGGCACGCTTGACCACGTCGGCGTACTTGGTGGATTCTGTGGTGATGTAGGCGTTGAACTGTTCGCGTGTGGCCGGGAAGGTCTCGTAACCGAAGGTGGCGTAGCGCTCCTTGATGTCGGGCTCTGCCAGCGCGGCCTCGATGTCCTTCTGGATCTTGTCGGCCACCGCCTTGGGCAGGCCCTTCGGGGCGCCGATGGTCGTCCAGCCAGTGACTTCGTAGCCTGCCGGGCCGCCGGATTCGGCCACGGTGGGCACGTCCGGGAAGGCCGGGTGGCGCTTGGGTGCGGTCACGGCGATGAACTTGATCTTGCCCGAGCGTTGAAGCGGGCCGGCGGTGGCCAGCGAGCCGAGCGCGAAGTTCAACTCACCGTTGGCGACACCCGCGTAGAGCATCGAGGTTTCCTTGTAGATGATGTGCTGCATCTCGGTGCCGGTCATGGATTCCAGCAGCGCCGAGCCCAGGTGCACCGGGTTGCCCACCGACCAGGAGCCGTAGTTCAACGCAGCGGGCCGGGCCTTGGCATCGGCCACGATGTCGCCCACGTTCTTGTACTTGCTGGTCGCCGGCACGCCGACGAAGAAGTAGGTGCGGAAAAGCGGCGTGATCAGCTCGAAATCCTTCACCGGGTCGTAGGGCAACTTCTTGAACAGGTGCGGGTACGCCACCAGGTGCACGTTGTCCAGTTGGATCAGGTCGGTGCCGTCGGTGGCGCCCCGCTTGAAGGTGTCGATGGCGATGAAGCCGTTGGCACCGGGCTTGTTCTCGACGATGACCGGCTGGCCCCACTTCTTCTGCAGCTTTTCGGCGAGCACGCGCAGCACGGCCTCGGGGCCAGCGCCGGCCGGGAACGGCGTGATGATGCGTACCGGCTTGGTCGGCCACTCCTGGGCCTGGGCGGGCAGGGTGCCCAGCAGGGCGAGTGCGGTGGCGGCCAGGACGGCGCGGCGCGAGAGGAGTTTGATCAAGGTGGTCTCCAGGTGGGGATTTCGGGGTCAGTCGATGTAGCGCAGGCCGGCCTTTTCAAGCGGCTCGCGCATCTTGTACATGTCCAGGCCCAGCACGCCGGCGGCGAGCTTGGCGCGCTTCTCGCCTTCAAAGCTTTCGCGCTTCTCGGCGGCGTCGGCCACCTGCTGCGCGATCGCGGCGGGTACGACGACGATGCCGTCGACATCGGCCACCACCACGTCGCCGGGGTGGACCAGCGCGCCGGCACAGATGACTGGCACGTTCACCGAGCCCAGCGTGGCCTTGATCGTGCCTTTGGCGTGGATGGCCTTGCTGAAGACCGGGAAGCCCATGGACTCCAACTCGGCCACGTCGCGCACGCCGCCGTCGATGATCAGGCCCCTGGCGCCGCGCGCCTGGAAGGAGGTGGCCAGCAGGTCGCCGAAAAAGCCGTCCTCGTTCTCGGTGGTGCAGGCGGCCACGGCCACGTCGCCCGGCTGAAGCTGCTCGGCGGCGACGTGCATCATCCAGTTGTCGCCCGGCTGCAGCAGCACGGTGACGGCGGTGCCGCAGACCCGGGCGCCGGCATACACCGGGCGCATGTAAGGCTTCATCAGGCCGACGCGGCCCATCGCCTCATGGATGGTGGCCACGCCGAGCTTGGCGAGCCTGGCGACAGCCGCGGGGTCTGCACGGGTGATGCCGCGCTTGACGACGCCCAACTGGTTGATCAGGGGGGTGCTCATGCTCAGAGTCCTTTGTTCTTGAGAGCCGTGTCAAGCCGGCTGAAGACACGGCGCGCGTTGCCTTCGTAGACCTGGTGCTTCTGCGCGGGCGTCAGCAGCGTGGAGGCCTCGATGTAGCGCTTGGTGTCGTCGTAGTTGAAGCCGGTCTCGGGGTCGATGCCACGCACCGCGCCGATCATTTCGCTGGCGAACAGGATGTTGTCGACCGGGATCACCTTGGTCAGCAGGTCGATGCCGGGCTGGTGGTAGACGCAGGTGTCGAAGAACACGTTGTTCATCACATGCGTGTCCAGCAGCGGCTTCTTCATCTCCTGCGCCAGGCCACGGAAACGGCCCCAGTGGTAGGGCACCGCGCCGCCGCCGTGCGGGATCAGGAACTTCAACGTCGGGAAGTCCTTGAACAGATCACCCTGGATGAGCTGCATGAAGGCGGTGGTGTCGGCGTTGAGGTAGTGCGCGCCGGTGGTGTGGAAACAGGCGTTGCAACTGGTGCTCACGTGGATCATGGCCGGCAGGTCGTGCTCCACCATCTTCTCGTAGATGGGGTACCAGTGCCTGTCGGTCAGCGGTGGGCTGGTCCAGTGCCCGCCCGAAGGATCGGGGTTGAGGTTGATACCCACCGCGCCGTATTCCTTGACGCACTTCTCCAGCTCGGGGATGCAGGTGGCCGGATCGACACCCGGGCTCTGCGGCAGCATGGCCACGGGCACGAAGTGATCGGGGAACAGCTCGCTCACGCGATAGCACAGCTCGTTGCAGATCGCCGCCCAGGTGCTCGACACGTTGAAGTCACCGATGTGGTGCGCCATGAAGCTCGCGCGCGGGCTGAACAGCGTGATGTCGCTGCCGCGCTCCTTCATCAGCTTGAGCTGGTTGGTCTCGATGGACTCGCGCAACTCGTCGTCGCTGATCTTGAGGTCGGCCACTTTCGGCATCACCGCCGGGTCCTGGATACCGGCGATCTGCGCGTTGCGCCAGTTCTCCAGCGCCTTGGGGGCCGTGGTGTAGTGGCCGTGGCAGTCGATGATGAGGCTCATAGTCATCCTCGTTGGGATTGTGTTCAGGCAGGGTCCATGCCCTGCCGGCGTTTGGCTTCGGCTGCCTCTGGCGACGCCATGAAAGAGATCAGGCCACGCGCGCTTTCGGGATCGCTTGATGCCGCGCAAATGCCTGCCGAAAAAATCGTGATGATCTGCACCGCGTCGGGCAAAGGGCCCAGCAGATCGATGCCCGTGAGATGGATCAGTTC
>CAYJEC010000297.1:0-4787 GCA_964369025.1 uncultured Ideonella sp.
GGCCCTCACGTCGGTGCCAAGCACGGCTTGGGGCGATTTATGCAGACCTTCCTTAGCCCGCTGCAAATACCAATGACTACGTCTCCGCCAATGATGATTGGCTGTGGAGAGCACGGGGAGAGAGTTGCAGCCGTGGTTTGTAGGCACATGCTGCGCGGTGTGCTGGTGCCAGCTGGGTTTGTCGAGAACTCCAGTGATCCCAACGATCTTCAAGCTTGGTGCTCAGCCTGTGAAGAGCTGTACCTAAATGAAGGCGAGATGACTGTAAGCGGCTGGCCAACACGTGTTGACCGCAGAGGCGACCGAGCGTAGTGGCGCTCAGGCTGGCGGCGCCCAGCGATGCGGGAGCAATTCGCCGACGTCGCTGGCGCGCTGAGTGGGTAGCCGCTCGAGCACTTCCTTGAGGTAGGTATACGGGTCGTGCCCGTTGAGCTTGGCCGATTGGATCAGGCTGGTGATCGCTGCCGCTCGTTGGCCCGCCGCCAGCGTTCCGGCGAACAGCCAGTTCTTGCGCCCGGTCGCCCAAGGCCTGATCTGTTGCTCGTCGTGGTTGTTGTCGATCGGCAGTCGGTCGTCGTCCAGGTAGCGCGTCAGCGCTGCCCAACGGTTCAGGCTGTAGTCCAGCGCCTTGGCCGCGGCAGTGCCCGGCGGCACCCTGCCGCGTTGAGCCGTCATCCAGTCGTGCAGCGCCTGGGCGATCGGCACGGCACGGGTTCGACGGTGTTCCAGCCGCTGTGCCGGTTCGGCGATGGCCTGGATGTCGCGCTCGACCTGGTAGAGCTGTCCGAACAGCTCCAGCGCCGTGCCGGCGATGCTGCTCTTGTTGGCGACCTGCAGTTCGACGAACTTGCGCCTTGCATGGGCCATGCAGCCGACCTCGGTGACGCCGAGCTCGAACAGCGCCTTGTAGCCGCTGAAGTCGTCGCACACCAGGTGCCCGGTCCACGGTACCTGGTCTCGCTCTCGTCGCTCAGGGTCATGTCCCAGGAAGACACGTGCGTGCTCGCCTGATCGGCCCGGGGTGAAGTCGTAGACCACGGCCTTGATCGGCTCGCTGCACGCTGCCGCGTAGGCCCACAGGTACGCGCGTTGTGTCTTGCCCTTGCCCGGTGCGAGCATCGCCACCGGCGTCTCGTCGGCGTGCAGCACCTGGCAACGCAGCAGCTCGGCTTTCAGCGCCTGGGCCACAGGCTCCAGCCGCGCCCCGCACTGGCCGACCCAGGCACCCAGCGTCGAGCGCGGGATCGCCAGCCCCGCCCGGCCGAAGATCGCTTCCTGCCTGTACAGCGGCAGGTGGTCCGCATGCTTGGCCACCAGCACCTGCGCGAGCAACCCGGCCGTGGGGATGCCCTTGTCGATCACGGCCGCCGGCACAGGGGCCTGCACCAGCGTGCGGCAGGCCGCACAGCACCACTTGCCGCGCACGTGCCGCTCCACGGTGAACACGCCTGGCGTGTAGTCGAGCTTCTCGCTCACGTCTTCGCCCACGCGCTTCATCGCCTCGCCGCAGCCGCAGGTGGTGTTGTCGGGCTCGTGGCTCACATCCCGCCGCGGCAGCCGATCTGGCAACGCCACGCGCTTGGGGTTCTTCTTCTCACCCTCGGGCTTGGGCGGGAGCGTGGCCTGCAGCGCTGCCAACTGCTCGTCGATGGCGGCGATGTCGCCGTCCACCGCCTCGTCGAACAACGCGCGCTGCTCGGCGCTCATCTGCTCGCTGCTGCGGTCGAACTTCAGCCGCTTGAGCTGGGCCAGCTCGAACGTGAGCTTGTCGATCTTGGCGTCGCGCCAGGTGATCTCGCGGTCGTGCCGGGTCAGCAGCGTGCGGGTGAGTTCGCGCAGCTGATCGGCGTCGAGCTCGTCGAGCTTGTTGCGGTCAACCTGTGCGATGTCGATCATCGGCAGCCAGTGTCTTGCTCTGGCCGGCGTTGCGCATCAGCACATCCAACAATGGACGCGCTACACCAGCGTGATCACGCCGGCCTCGCCCACGCGCTGCCAGGGCAGGCCCAGCACCAGGGCATCCAGTTGTTCGCGCGTCAGCGACTGCGGTGCACCGCAGCCACCGCCTGGCCAGATGAAGCGCCCCTGGTGCAGACGACGCGCGGCCAGCCAGATGCCGATGCCGTCGTGCACGGTAAGCGGTCAATGAACCACGTCCTTGAACCACGTGGCGTGATCTGACAGGCTACGTTCCCACGTAGACGAACGTGGGAACGTAGTGATCGAAGAACTGGAAGATCTCAAGCGCCGACTGGTGGTCGGGCGCAAGCGCGACGGGCGCAGCGTGTATGACGAGGGGGCGAAAGCCGAGTTGGTGGCACTGTGCCTGAGGCCGGATGTGTCGGTGGCGCGCCTGGCTCGCGAGTGCGGCGTCAACGCCAACCAGGTCGCACGCTGGTTGCGAGAACACGGTCAGGGCCGTCGTCGCGCAGTCGTTGCCGCGGCCGCTACCAGCCCTGCACCAGTACCGGCGGCATTCGTGGCGGTGCCTGTGGTTCGATCGATGCAGACGCCAGTCGGTCGCTCCGATAGCCCCGCGGCCTTGGTGGTGATGCAGGCGCGCTTGCCCAATGGCGCGGTGGTCGATTTCCGTGGTGTCGATCCGCGGGACATCGGCGATGTGATCGAGGCGCTCGGGAGGTTGCGGTGTTCCGTCTCGACGAAGGGTTGAAGGTCTACCTGCACCGCGCACCGGTAGATTTCCGGCTCAACATCAACGGCCTGGCGGTGCTGGTCCAGCAGGCCCTGGGGCTGGACCCGTTTGCCGCGTGCGTGTATGTATTCAGCAACCGTCGGCGCAACCGGGTGAAGGTGCTGGGTTGGGACCGCAACGGGTTCTGGCTATTGCTCAAACGGTTGGAGGAAGACCGGTTCATTTGGCCCAACGAGGCGGACGTGCCGACACTGACGGTGGAGCAGTTGCACTGGTTGCTCGAGGGCATCGATATCGGCGTTGTGCAGCGGCATCCTCGGCGCGTTTATGAACGGGCAGGCTGAGATCGGATCGATGACGACGCGCCATTGCTGCAGATCCGAATGGCGCCCCGCTCTGCTGTCCAGGACACTGTCGGGCAGATGGTCGACATGCCCACGCTCGAAGAGTTCACCGCCCTGCAGCGGGCGCTGGCCAACGCACTGAAGACCAGCGAAACGTTGGTCGGTGAACTGCGTGTGACGCGAACCGAGCGCGACCTGCTGAAGGAGCAGCTCGACAAGTTCAAGCGCCAGCTGTTCGCTGCCAAGAGTGAGGTCCTCGGCACGGACCAGAAGGACATGTTCTTCAACGAAGCCGAGGAGCTTGGTGCCACCGCCGAGCCGGCCGCTGAGGAAGGCGCTGACGACAAGACCATCGACGTACCTGGTCACAAGCGCGCCAAGCGCGGCCGCAAGCCACTCGACCCTGCGCTGCCGCGCGAAGTGGTACGCCACGAGCTGCCCGAGTCCGAGCGCGTGTGCCCGCATGACGGCGCTGCGCTGCAGGAGATCGGCGTGGAGGCCACCGAGCAACTCGACATCATCGCGCAGCAGGTGCGCGTGATCCGCCACGAGCGGGTCAAGTACGCATGCCCGTGCTGCGACGGTGGCCTGCGCCTGGCAGCCAAGCCGGCGCAGGTGATCCCAAAAGGGTTGTTCACCGAGTCACTGCTGGCCTGGGTGATCACCTCCAAGTACCTGGATGGCCTGCCGCTGTACCGCCAGGCCGCGCTGCTCGGGCGCTTCGGCGGCACCGACATCTCGCGCAACACGCTGGCGGCCAGCGTCGTGCGCGTGGGCCAGGCGGTTCAGCCCATCATCAACTTCTTGCGCGACCGGCTGCTGGAGGCGCCGCTGATCTACGGCGACGAGACCGAGATCCAGGTGCTCAAGGAGCCGGGCCGAAAGGCGCAGACCAAGAGCTACATGTGGGCGCAGATGACCGAGAGGTCGGGCGCCGATGGCACGGGCCCGCCGATCCGGTTGTTCGCGTACGCACCGTCGCGCGGGACGCAGGCGTCGCTGCGTCTGTACGCCGGCGTGCGCGAGGGCGGCGTCCTGATGACTGACGGCTACGAACCCTACAACCAGGTCGCCAAGACCAACAGGCTGGTGCACCTGGCGTGCTGGGCGCATTGCCGGAGGTACTTCTTCGAGGCGCTGCAGGCCCTGCCCAAGGACAAGCGCGGGCCGCAGCAGCTCGCCGGGCAGTTCATGGAGCTGATCGCCAAGCTGTACCGCGTCGAGTCCGAGGCCAGACATGAAGGACTGGATGCCAACGCGTTGAGCCTGCGGCGCCATGAACGCAGCGTGCCAGTCTTGAAGCAGATCGAGGCCTTGGTGCTGGCCAATCTCCATGCCGTGGCGCCCAAGACGTTGCTGGGCAAGGCGCTGCACTATGCCCAGGGGCAGTGGTCAAAGCTCGTGCTGTACGTGAAAGATGGCAACCACCCGATCGACAACAACGCCTGCGAAAACTCGATCCGCCCGTTCGTCATCGGAAGACGCAACTGGTTGTTCGCCGACACCGTGGCCGGCGCGAACGCCAGCGCGAACCTGTACTCGTTGCTGCAGACCTGCAAGGTCAACGGCATCGATGGCTATGACTACCTGCGCAAGCTGCTGATCGCGCTGCCCATGGCCACCACCGCAGACGACTACGAGGCGCTGCTGCCCTGGTCCATCGGCGCCGCCGCCTGAGCGCCACCGCCTCACGGCGGTCACCACACTCTGCGCCCGCACTCAAGGACGCGGTCTATTGACCGCTTACCGTGCACGAGTACCTTCAGGCGGGTCGAGCGCTTGTTGGCGAA
>CAYJEC010000298.1:0-4758 GCA_964369025.1 uncultured Ideonella sp.
GTTTCTGCGGCCTGCTTTTGACATGAAGAAAAACGATGCGCTAACGGCCATCAAGACCCGACTTGCTGAGCGCATCGAGCAAGCCGCACGTGAATTGAAAAAGTAGTTCAAAAAATGATTCAGCAAGACCTTTTCGCGGCCCTCGCAGGTGTGGCCGGGGGAAGGGTGTATCCGAACGTGGCACCCAACAACGTGCAAAAGCCCTACGTGGTCTATGCCCGCGGGTCCAGCGCACCAGAAAACACCCTGGCCGACGGCATTCCCGTGGAAAACACCCGCATGCAGATTGACTGCTTCGACACGACCTACGCCGCAGTCACGACGCTTGCGGAGAACATCAAGGCGGCGCTGCGCGCGTCCGCGATCACCAGCGTTCTGCTTCTGGAGCAGGACCAGTTCGAACCCGACGCGCAACTGCATCGGGTGATTCTCGATTTTTCTCTTTGGCATTACTAGAAAGGAGCCAACGTCATGGCAAGCACCGCAATTTCTGCTCAGGGCAGCACCGTCAGCATCGGCACGACCACTGGCTCTGCCATCAACATCACCGCTGTCGCGCTGACCAATCCCTGCCGCGTCACGCTGGCATCGGTCACCGGCTTGAACAAGGGCGACGTCCTGACCATCGCGGGTGTTGTCGGCACTACGCAGTTGAACGGCAACAACTACGTCATCCAGTACATCGAGCCGACCACCAAGATCGTCACGCTCGCGGCGCTGGACGCGACCGGCACTCCGCAGGCGGCCCGCACCTGCCCGAAAACAAAACGCCCGCTCCCTTGCGGGAACGGGCGCCTTGTCGCGGAGCAGCAGCGCGGCTCGCGCCGCGCCATGCCGCAGACGATTACTCGTCCTTGCCGTAATGCAGCCGGCGGTAGGGGATGCTCATCACCGTGCGCGAGATGCGGCAGTCGATGACCATCGGGCCGGGGTTGGCGATCCACTCGTTGGCCGCGGCGCGCAGCTCGTCGAGGCTGCGGACCATGGCGCCTTTGCCACCCATCGCCACGGAGACCTTGCCCAGGTCCGGGCAGGAGATCACCGAGGTGTTGACGTCCATGTTCTTGACGTCGAGCTTGTAGTACTCGGCGCCCAGGGCCTCGTTGTTCATCACCACCACGAGCAGGGGCATCTTGTAGCGGACCGCGGTCTCCCACTCGGAGAGGTGCATCATGAAGCTCGCGTCGCCATCGAGCAGCATGGCCGGCTTGTGGCCGATGGCGACCATGGCACCCATCGCGGCGGGCAGCATCTGGCCAATACAGCCGAAGAAGTGGCCCGACTGCGCCAGCGGCCGCACCTTCATCATGAGCATGTTGGAAATGCCCGAGGCCATGCCGCTGCCGGAGAACATGCCCACGGTGGTGGGCATGATGTCGTCGAGCATCATCACGGCCTTGCGCGGGTCCACGGTGCCCGGGTCGATGGGGAACTCGGCCGGGTCCTCGGCGCGCTTGGCGAGCTTCTCCTTCACGCCGGGCACACGGTAACCGGTGCCCTTGAAGTTGCGCTCGGCCAGGGCCTTCTCCAGGGCCTCGACGCCGATCTTCGCGTCGGAGTGCACGTAGAGATCCGCGGTGCGCACGCCGAACATGAGCACCTGCAGCTTGGTGTCGAACTGGATGAACTTGGCGTTGGGGTACAGGTAGCCGTTCTCCAGGGTGTAGCGGTTCAGGCTCGCGCCCACGCCGATCACCAGGTCCGCGTCATGGAAGAGCTGCATGGAGGCCTTGTGCGCGTAGTTGCCGGAGATGCCGGCGTAGTACTCGCACTGGTCGCCCATGTAGGTGCGCGCCAGGAGCGACGTGGCCATCAGCGCGCCGATACGGTCGCCCAGCTTCAGGGCGGCCTGGCCGGCGTTGGACCACTGGGCGCCGCGGCCCATGATAATCACGGGCTTCTTGGCCGAGGCGATCATGTCGGCGGCGCGCTTGATCATCTCCGGATCGGGATGGACGATGCCGGGGCGCATCATGGTGGCCGAAGGCACGTAGGGATCGTCGTCCTCCCACTGCTCCTGCTGCAGGTCCATCGGGACGGAGAGCAGCACCGGCCGGCTCTCGGTCTTGGCGATGTAGAAGGCCTTGCGCACGGCCTCATCGGCCTGGTCGGCGGCGCCCATGCGCACGAAGGCGGCTTCGCAGCCATGCGCGAAGGCGGACTGGTCCAGGCGCTGGGAGTACTCGGGGTCGCCCACCGGGTATTCGCCGCAGAAGGCCACCAGCGGCGACTCGGCGCGCGCGGCGGTCACGAAGGCGGTGGCCAGCTGGGAAGTGCCCGGGCCGCAGGTCGCGGTGGCCACGCCGACGCGGCGCGAGGTGCGGGCGTAGCCGTCGGCCATGCCGAGGCCGGCGCCTTCGTGGCGCACTTCGTGCACCTTGATGCCCAGCTTGTGCATCTCGTGCAGCCAGAACATGTTGCCATCGCCCATCATGCCGAACGTGGCATCGACGCCCTCGGCCTTGAATGCATGAGCCAGTCGCTGGAATACCTTCATAACCCCTCCTTCAAGAGTTCAATCATGGGATGGTGCATCTGAAAACGGTTGCTGCGGTGCTGCGGGTGTTGCAATTCCTGCGTTGCCGGGCCGGCTAGTCGGCGTCCTTGTCCATCGGCGTGCCGGCGAGCCTGGCGCCCAGGCGCTTGGCGAAATCGGCATTCATGCGTTTGACCACCAGCGAGGCGCCCGATTCCACGATGGAGGCCAGGCGCCCGCCCACTTCGGTCTTGGCCTCGATGAGCACCGAGGTGCCCGGCACATCGGTGCGCGGCACCACGCGGAAGTTCATGTCGGCCTTGATGCGCGTGCCGCCCTGGTTGTCCTTGCCGCGCGAACTCACCTTGCCCGACAGCGTGGCCGGGTCCAGATCGAGCTTGAAACGCGCCTTGAAGGTGACCCGCGCCGGACCGAAGGCCACCAGCAGCCCCGCGTCGTACCAGCCTTCCTCGTCCTTCTCGCCCAGCGATGCGCCCTTGACGCATTCGACCACGGCATGGGGATCGGACAGGACCGCCCACACCGCCTCCGGCGTGGAATCCACGTCCACGCGCTCGTTCACTTCGATCATTGCAATGCCACTCCACTCAGGGCGCTGCGGAAGGCCCGGACGCACGCGCATGCGCAGGACGCAGACAGGCGCGGACGAACGATCATCGGGTCTCCTTCAGCAGGGGGGATGGGCGGTTGTCCGAACAATCGCGAAACCGGGACCGGACCGCCTTCGATATCTTCAATCCGCATTGTGCCCCAAATCCGCGGCCCGGAGTCAAGCCAGGCGGGCTGGGGACGCCTCCCCACAGGGAGGCGCGGCAACACGGTTGCATTGTGCGCAACCCCCGGCGCTGCGACGCCCCGCGCCCGGCGCGGCCTGCGTATCATTCACCCTTTCCGGCACAGCAGCAATGGTGCGCCGCGGCTCGATCGCCGGGCGTGCGACATCCGGTGTCCGCAGCCAGACGGGCCCCGCACAAGGACAGAGGAGCAAGGCATGGCCGTCGTCGAAGTCGAACGCAGCAACGGCATCATGGTGGTGAGGATGAACCGCCCCGAGCGCATGAACGCCCTCAACCAGGAAGTGCGCGAGGCCATGGCCGAGGCGTGGAACGAATTCCACACCAGTCGCGAACTGGAGGTGGGCATCATCACCGGCACGGGCCGCGCCTTCTGCGCGGGCGAGGACCTGAAGGAAACCGTGGCGCGCGGGACGGTGGAGCGCCAGCCCACCCGCCTGCCCGACCTGTATCGCCTGGGCAAGCTCGACAAGCCGGTGATCGCCGCGGTGAACGGCCTGGCCTATGGCGGCGGCTTCATGATGACCGAGGCGGCCGACCTGCGCATCGCGGTGCGCGAGGCGGTATTCGAGTCCTCGGAAGCCAAGCGCTGGCTGCTCGGGGGCTACAACCACGGGGTGAAGAACGCCCTGCCCCACGCCATCGCCACGGAGATGGCCTTTGCCTTCCGCTTCACGGCCGAACGGCTGTACGAGGCAGGCTTCCTCAACCGCATCGTGGAACCGGCCGCGCTGATGCCCACTGCCATGGACATGGCGCGCCACCTGCTCAGCCTGCCGCCCGCCTCGCGCGTGAACACCACCGTGATGATGCGCGCCATGCGCCCGCAGGTGGGGGCCGAATTCGAGCGCCTCGCGGCGCGCCTGCACGAGCACGGCGCCACCTCCGACCGGCTGGAGTCGCGCCGCGCCTTTGCCGAGAAGCGCGCCCCCGAGTGGAAGGGCTGGAACGATCCGGAAGACCGCTTTCGCACCCCGAAGCTGGACGACGGGAAGAATGGCTGAGGTCCGGATTGTGATCAAGTAACGGCGCCATTCAGCTATGGCATTAGATCCATAGGCTGATTGTTATCAGGGCCTGAACGCACGCGGGCCGCCATGGCCGCCCCGCATGCGATAATCCGCTGCACTGCAGCAGGGTCGCTGCGAGGCCCGACTGGCGCACTGCATGGCGACCGCGGCAGGCACAGCTCCCCCAACTCCCGGCCACCGGCCCACAACGCGCGCGTCTCCATGTCCGTCCACTTCCCCTACCTGCTCGCGCTGTTCACCATCATCAGCGTGCGCGGGGGACGGGTGCTGCTGGCCCTGTTCGCCATCCGCCTGGAGGCGCCGGACTTCCTGGTGGGTCTCCTGGCGGGCACCTTCTCGCTGGCGCCCATGCTGATGGCCTACCAGATCGGCAAGCTGAGCGACCGCTACGGCACGCGCTGGCCGCTCACCGTCGGCATCGTGGGCAGCATGGCGG
>CAYJEC010000299.1:0-4743 GCA_964369025.1 uncultured Ideonella sp.
GGGCACCCGACGGTGCGGCGGGCCGACGAGCCCACCGGCAACCTGGACAGCCAGATGGCACGCAGCGTGATGGACCTGCTGGAAGAGCTGCACCGCGAGGGCTCGACGATCGTGATGGTCACACATGACCCACAGCTGGCGGCGCGGGCCCAGCGCAACGTGCATGTGATCGACGGCCAGGTGGTGGACATTGCCGCCGAACTGCACCTGGACCCGGCGCTGCTGCGCCCCCACGCCGCCGTGGCCCGGTGACGATGCGCCTCCGCCTGTCTCTTGCCGCGCTGTGCCTGGGCCTAGCCCAGGCCGCCAGCGCCGAAGATCTGCTGCAGGTCTATGCCCTGGCGCGTGCGGCCGACCCGGTGCTGGCCGCCGCCGATGCGCAGCGCGGCGTGCAGCGTGAGTTCGCCGTTCAGGCACGCGCCGCTCTGCTGCCACAGTGGCAGGTCAGTGCCACCGAGACACGCGACCAGCAGGACGGTTCCCGCAGCCGCCAGTTCGGCAGCACGGTGAGCCAGGTCCTGTTCGACCTTGGCCGGCTGCGCAGCTGGGAAGCCGCGCGCACGCTGGAATCGGCGCAGGACGCCCGCGTGCGTGCGGCCGAGCAGTCGCTGTGTGCCCGCGTGGCCACGGCCTACTTCGGTGTGCTCTCGGCCGAGGCTGCACTGGCCACCACCCAGGCCAACGAAGACGCTTTCGCGGCCCAGGTGGCGCAGGCGCATGAACGCTTCAAGGCCGGCCTGTCGGCCCAGGTGGATGTGGAGCAGGCCCGCGCCTATCACGCGCTGTCACGCGGCAGCACGCTGCAGGCCCGGCAGGCCCTGGCCGATGCCCGCGAGGCGCTGGCCCAGCTCACCGGCCAGCCACCTGGCGTGCTGCAGCCCTTGGTCGCACAACTGCCCGCCGTGCCCCCCGAGCCGCAGCAGCCGCAGGCCTGGGTAGCGCAGGCCCTGCAGAGCAACCCCGCGCTGCGCGCCCAGGCCCTGGTGCTGGACGCCGGCGAACAGCGCGTGGGTGCCGCCCGCGCCGCCCACTGGCCCACGCTCAGTGCGGGAGTAGACAGCGCACGCAGCAGCGGCGCCGGCGCCAGCAGCTTCGACCCGCGCGGCGGCACCCAGCTCGCCCTGCGGTTGACGGTACCGCTGTTCGCCGGCGGCGCCACGCAGTCTCAGGTGAGGCAGGCTTCGCATCAACGCGATATCGCGCGCGAAGAACTTGAAGGCACCCGCCGTGCGCTGGTGCGCGAGACGCAGGCCCAGTACCTGGCCGTGATCTCCGGCATGGCCTTGATGGACAGCACGCGCGCCGCCGTGGCTGCGGCCAACCAAGCGCTGGCGTCCACCCGCGCCGGCCAGGGCCTGGGCACGCGAACCATGACCGACCTGCTGCTGGCGATCCAGACCCAGGCCAGCGCGCAGAACGCGCACGACCAGGCCCGACACGGCCATGTGCTGGCGCGGCTGCTGCTGCAGCAGGCGGCGGGCGCCCTGGGCGAAGCCGAGCTGGCGGCCGTCAACCAACTCTTGCAGAAGGGGACCACCTGATGTCAGCCTACTACTTCGACCTCGCACTGCGCAGCTTCAGATCGTCGCGCGCCCTGAGCCTGCTGATGGTCCTGGCGCTGGCGCTGGGCATCGGTGCCTGTATGACGACGCTGACCGTCTACCACGTGCTCTCAGGCGACCCCATTCCGACCAAGAGCGAGCGCCTGTTCGACGTCGAGCTCGACGCCTCCAGCATGATCGGCTACCAGGCCGGACAGGAGCCGACGTTCCAGCTGACCCGCTTTGACGCCGAAGCGCTGCTGCGCGCCGCGCACGCCAAGCGCCAGGTGATGATGACCGGCGCCAATGTGCCGGTGCAGCCCGAGTCGGCCTCGCAAAAGCCCTTCCACTCCCCCGCGCGCTACACCTCGGCCGACTTCTTCGCGATGTTCGAGGCCCCCTTCCTCTACGGCGGTGGCTGGGACCGGCAGGCCGATGACAACCAGGCCCGCGTGGTGGTGATCTCGAAATCGCTCAACGACAAGGTCTTCGGCGGCGAGAACAGCGTGGGCCGTGAGCTGAGCATCCGCCGCACGGCGATGCGGGTCATCGGCGTGCTGAACGAGTGGCGCCCGGTGCCCCACTACTTCGACCTGACGATGGGCAACTACCTCCCGTCCGAAGACGTGTACCTGCCGTTCTCGACCGCCCTCGGCCTGAAGTTCGGTACCTCCGGCAACATGGACTGCTGGGGCAACACCAATGGCCTCGGGCCGCGCGATCTCAACACCCCCTGCAGCTGGGTCCAGTACTGGGTTGAGCTGGAATCGCCCGACCAGGCAGCGGCTTTCCGCGAGTACCTGGTGCAGTACTCCGAGGAACAGCGCCGCGCCGGCCGCTTCGAGCGGCCCGCCAATGTGCGGCTGCGCAACGTGATGGACTGGCTGGTCTACCGCCAGGTGCTGCCCGGCGACGTGCGGCTGCAGGTCTGGCTGGCCTTCGGCTTCCTGCTGGTGTGCCTGACCAACACGGTCGGCCTGCTGCTGGCCAAGTGCCTGCGCCGCTCGGGCGAGATCGGCGTGCGGCGTGCACTCGGCGCCACGCGCGGTGCCATCTTCGCCCAGTTCCTGGTCGAGGCCGGCACGCTCGGGCTGGCCGGTGGCTTGCTGGGCCTGGTGCTGGCCGCGCTGGGCCTTTGGCTGGTGCGCCAGAGCCCGGCCGAATACGCCGCGCTGGCGCGGATGGACTGGCCGATGCTCGCCCTGACGCTCGTGCTGTCGCTGCTGGCCAGCGTGCTGGCCGGTTTGCTGCCCGCCTGGCACGCCGCCGGCGTGACGCCCGCCAAGCAACTCAAGTCGCAATAGGGGAAAAAATACCATGGACCTGATGCCCATCCTGTCCACGCTGCGCCGCCACAAGACGGCCGCCAGCCTGATCGTGATCGAGATCGCGCTGACCAGCGCCATCGTCTGCAACGCCCTGCACCTGATCAGCACCCGCCTGGACGTGCTGAACCACGACAGCGGGCTACCGGAAGCCGAGTTGGTGGTGCTGTCTGTCCGCGGCACCGGTGGTGCTGGAGACGCCGACGAGCTCACCGCCCAGGACCTGCAGGCCCTGCGCCAGCTGCCGGGCGTGAAGGGCGCCGCGGTGCTGAACCAGCACGTCTATGGCAACAACAGCAACAACACCGACGTGCGCAAGACGGCCGACAAGAATGGGCCGCGCTACATCGGCGCGATGTATGCCGGCGGCGAGCAGTCGCTCGCCACGCTGGGCCTGAAGCTGGTCGAAGGCCGCGACTTCAAGCCCGAGGAGTACCTGTCGTCGAGCGTGGTCGACAAGGAAGAGAACCCCAAGGTCGGGCAGGTCATCATCAACCGCACCATGGCCGAGAGGATGTACCCGGGCGAGTCGGCCCTGGGCCAGCCCTTCTACGGATTTGGCGATGAGCCCTCCACCGTGATCGGCGTGGTCGAGCGCCTGACACACCCCTACCCCGGTAAGGCCCAGCACGACGACGGCAACTCGATGATCTTCCCGGTGCGCCCGACCTTCCGCGGCGGCAGCTACCTGGTGCGCGTGGATCCGGCGCAGCGCGACGCGACCCTGAAGGCCGCGACGGCTGCGCTCGAGCGCGTCGACAGCACACGCATCGTCACCGATGCCAAGGCGCTGACCGAGCTGCGCGCGGCCTACTACGCGCAGGACCGCTCGATGGCCTGGCTGATGGGCGGCGTGATCGTTGCGCTGCTGGTCGTCACTGCCTTCGGCATCGTCGGCCTGGCCAGCTTCTGGGTCCAGCAGCGCACCCGCATGATCGGCACGCGGCGGGCTATGGGCGCCACGCGCGGGCAGATCCTGCGCTACTTCCAGCTCGAGAACTTCCTGCTCACGACCGCCGGCATCGTGCTGGGCATGCTGGGCGCGTTCGGCCTGAGCGTGGTGCTGATGGCCAGCTACGAGCTGCCACGCCTGCCCTTGATCTTCCTGCCCGTGGGGGCCCTGGCGCTGTGGGGCCTCGGCCAACTCGCGGTGCTGGCGCCAGCACGGCGCGCGGCGGCACTTCCAGCGGTGGCGGCACTGCGCAGTTAGCAGCTTCGGGGCCATTGCTATGCTCACCGCCTGATGCACACCGTCCTGATCATCGACGACCACCCGGGGGTGGGCGAAGCGTTGAGCCTGCTGCTGTCGCTGCGCGACATCGGCGCCCTGGTGGCCGCCACGCCGGCCGAAGGCCTGGCGCTGCTGGCCAGGCAGCCGGTGGACCTGGTGATCCAGGACATGAACTTCAGCGCCGACACCACCTCCGGCGAGGAAGGCGTGGCGCTGTTTCGCGCGCTGCGCGAGCGCAGCCCCGACCTGCCCATCATCCTGCTCACCGCCTGGACACGCCTGGAAAGCGCGGTCGAGCTGGTCAAGGCGGGTGCCGCCGACTACCTGGCCAAGCCCTGGGACGACACCAAGCTGCTCGCCACCGTGGACAACCTGCTCGAGCTGGCCGATTCGACGCGGGAACTGCAGCGCACGCGGCAGGAACGGCGGGTCCGCCGCGAGGCCCTGGCCTGCCGGCTGGACCTGGACGGCCTCGTGGCCCAGTCCGAGACCATGCTGGCCATGCTGGAGATGGCCGCCCAGGTGGCCCGCACCGATTTGCCGGTGCTGGTCAGCGGCCCCAACGGCTGCGGCAAGGAGCGCGTGGCCGCCATCGTGCATGCCAATTCGGCGCGGCGCACGCAGCCCTTCGTGGCATTGAACTGTG
>CAYJEC010000300.1:0-4738 GCA_964369025.1 uncultured Ideonella sp.
AACCAGCTGCGTGGTCGTTCGGGCCGCCAGGGTGACCCGGGCGCCTCGCGTTTCTACCTGTCGCTGGAAGACCCGCTGATGCGCATCTTCGCGGGCGACCGCGTCAAGGCCATCATGGACCGGCTGAAGATGCCCGAGGGCGAGGCCATCGAGGCCGGCATCGTCTCGCGCTCGATCGAGTCCGCTCAGCGCAAGGTCGAGGCGCGCAATTTCGACATCCGCAAGCAACTGCTCGAATACGACGACGTCAGCAACGACCAGCGCAAGGTCATCTACCAGCAGCGCAACGAGATCCTCGTGGCGCAGACCTTGCACGAGCAGATCGCCAACCTGCGCAAGAGCACCATGA
Organism: uncultured Ideonella sp.; assembly: GCA_964369025.1. Classification (GTDB taxonomy): domain Bacteria; phylum Pseudomonadota; class Gammaproteobacteria; order Burkholderiales; family Burkholderiaceae_C; genus Ideonella. The sequence continues at coordinate 350 of CAYJEC010000300.1, forward strand.
CCGAGGTCGTGCGCACCTTCGTGCCGGCCGAAAGCGTCGAGGAGCAATGGGACCTTCCCGGCCTGGAGCGGGTGCTGCGCGACGAGTGGCAACTCGAGGTCGACCTGCAGCCGATGGTTCAGCAGAGCGACTCCATCACCGATGACGAAGTGCTGGACAAGGTTGTCAGTTCGGCCGACGCCGCCTTCCAGGCCAAGCTTGATCTGGTCGGCGCCGACCAGTTCACGCCCTTCATGCGCATGGTGCTGCTGCAATCCATCGATTCGCACTGGCGCGAGCATCTGGCGGCGCTGGACTACCTGCGCCAGGGCATTCACCTGCGCGGCTATGCGCAGAAGAACCCGAAGCAGGAGTACAAGCGCGAAGCCTTCGAGCTGTTCTCGCAGTTGCTCGACGTCGTCAAGATGGAGGTCACCCGCGTGCTGATGACCGTGCGCATCCAGTCGCAGGAGCAGGCCAGCCAGGCGGCCGAGGCCATCGAGGAGCGCGTCGAGCAGATCCACAACGTGACCTACACGCACCCCAACGAGGACGGCAGCGTGAGCCAGGAAACCGACCCGGCCACGCTCGCCGACGATGTGCCGCGTGTTGGCCGCAACGACCCCTGCCCCTGTGGCAGTGGCAAGAAGTACAAGGCCTGCCACGGCCGTCTGGCCTGACAGCCCCTGCGGCATGGATCACCTCACACTGATCCACGCGCCGCGCCACATCGACACGCCGCGCCTGCGGCTCGAGGCGCCCGCGCGCCACCACGCGCCGGCCGTGCACGACAGCGTCAACACCAGCCTGCCGACGCTGGGCTTCATCGCCTGGGCGCAGGCCCCTTGGACACTGGAGCGCGCCGAGCGATTCTGCGACGGCGGGCTGAAGATGGTCGACGCCGGCGAGTGTCTGGTGTTCAACGTCTTTCGCCGTGACGATGGCGCATTTGTCGGCCGCATCGACCTGCATACCTTCGACTTCGATGCGCCCCGCGCCGAGATCGGCTACGTGGGCGACGTGCGGCAGGCCGGCTTGGGCCTGATGCGCGAGGCCGTGCTCGCGGTCGTGGCGCTCGGGTTCGAGTTGGGCCTGGTCCGGGTCGAGGCGATCTCCGAGGTCGGGAACGAACGGGCCCTGCACTTTGCCGAATCGCTCGGCTTCGCCCGCGAAGGCCACCTGCACCACCGAGAGCGCGATGCCCGCGGCGACTTGTGCGATCAGGTCATGTTCGCGGCCTTCCCTCCCGCGGCATCGGCCAGCAAATAGCGAGTGCTCGGGCCCTTGCCTGTCTGCTGCAACAGGCCCTGGCCCGCCAGCATTCCCAGGTGTTTGGAGGCAGTGGCCAGGCTCACTGCCGCCGCCTCGGCATAGCCGCTCTTGTTGATGCTGCCTTGCACCAGCAGGTGGGACAGCACCGCCTGGCGCTGCTCGGCCGCCAGGAGGTCGGGGCAGGCCGACTGCCACTGCTGAGCCAGGCGCTGCTCGCGGGTGAGTTCGCGCTCGAAGGTTTGGCGCAAGGCGTCGAAGTCGGCGGCAAAGGCGTCGCCCAGGTCATGCCGGTCGATCAGCGCCTTGGCGTTCTCGCGTTCCTTGCCGGCGATGGCCAGATAGGCACGTGACAGAGCGAGGTGGGTGCGCGCCTGCTCCAACGGCGGCAGCGGCACCGCCAGCGCAGAGCGCAGCCGCTGGATCTCCGCCATCTCGGCAAAGTGGGCGGCAAACTCCTCCGGCACCAAACGGTCGATCGAGTCGCTGCGGCCGAGGATCTCGCGCTTGAGCCCCTGGCTGGACGTTGCCAAGGCGGGCGCGTTGTCGCGCATGCCAATGCGCGCGGCCGCAGCGGCATGCTCGTCACCCGCGCGTTCGTCAGCCGGATCGCCGGCTTGCTGGAATCGCTTGTAGTGGGCTTCGGCGAGGTTGTAGTGGGCCGTACCCAGGTGCTGGCGCAAGCCCGATGCCTCGGCGTGTTCGAGAACGAGGCGGTACTCTTCAATGGCCTTCCCGTAGTCGTCGAGCCAGAAGTACGCCACGCCGAGGTTGCCATGTGCGCAGACCAGCGCCTCGGTTTCGACGTGCCCGCCTTGTGCCGCGGACAGGACCCGGTTCGCGTAGTCGATGGCCCGGGGGAAATCACGCTCTTCGGAATACAGCAGGCTGAGGTTGAGGTACGTGGCCAGCACGGATCGCTGGTCGCCGCATTGCACGTACAGGTTCAACGCCCGGTGCTTGTGCTCCAAGGCGCGGCGCGACTCGCCGGCCCGCCGCCAGTACTCGCCCCAGGTCTGCTCCAGTTCGCCCAGCACCTCGTCGGGCAGGGTGGCCTCGGCACGCAACTGCTGCACCCGGTCGAGCAAGGTGCGGGCGCGCGGGTCATTGCGCCGAACATGCAGCCATGCCAGGCGTACGAGCGAACTGGCGTACTCCGCGGCCGCTGTGGCCCCCGATTCGGGGCCGCTGCGCCTCAATTGCGCGACGCTGTCCTCGTAGCAGGCGAAGGCGCGGTCGGCGTCGCGCGACTCGTGAAACTTGCCCAGGGCACCGAAGGCCATCCCGATCAGCAATGGGTCGTCCACACCATGGGCCAGGCGCAATGCCAGGTTCAGTGCCTCCAGTTCGCGGTCTTCGGCGCGCCGGTTGCGCCAAAGCGCGGCGCGTGCCAGCGCCAGGTCGAACTGCTGACGCGTTGACAGCACATGCGCCTGCAGGCTGTCGATCAGTGCGTCGGTGTCACCGGCATTGGCGGCTGCGAATGCATGGCGTTGCAGCAGGCGCGTGAAGGTGGTCACCTCGCCCGCGCGCAGGCAATGCCAGAGGGCCGCGCCGGTGGCGCCGCGGGCCAGCGCGGCATCGGCCTCCGCACGGTGCCAGGCCGTCCAGCCGCCTTCGGGCACCGGCCCGGCAAGCAATTGCACCTGGGCAGCCTCCCGCAGCGCCAGCAGGCGGTGCCCAGTGGCCGGCCCTTCGGCCAGTTGGTCGGCCAACAGTCGTTTGCCCTTGTCGAGGTAGCGATAGAAGGTGCTCGGCCCCACAGACCACAGGCCGCACAAGTTGTCGACCACAGACTCCTCCGGTCGACGGTGGTAGCGCTCCGGGAAGGCTGGCACGGGCAAGAACCCGAACTGGCAGGCGACCGCCAGCAGCGGGCGCCAACTGGTGCGCAAGGTCCAGGCGGTCCCGTCGATGCCTTCGAGCCCGGGCTGGCGGTCCGGGCGCAACTGGGCCAACGCCCAGCGCAGCAGCACCTGAAGCGCGAGCGCGTCTCGTTGGTCAGTGGGCCAGATTTCGCCGACGCTGTCGTGAACGGGTGCCAGCCAGCGATCTCGCACCCAGTGCAGCACGCGCGGGTAGTGCCGCGCCCAGCCGGCCAGCCCGCCGCCCCGCTGCGCCGTCAGGGCGGCGCTGAGCACCGCTTCGACGGTGCGGCGCGACTGGCGATCATGGCGAAGTGGCATTCCGGCTTGAACTAGGGGGGTGTTGATGGGCGCCCAGGGCCTATCGTCGCGTCATCGTCTGCGGGCCGGCGGGAGGCGCCGGGAGACGATGCATTGGGTTGGGAGCGCTGCCGGCTTAGTGTATCGGTGCGGTGGCTTGCCAGCGCTGCCAACCCGCGCCGGAACATCCCACGCCACCCCGCGCCCTGATGACCTGAACACGAGGAGAAATGAACATGTCGTTGCCTATCCTGACCACGCCCGAAGGCAAGCCGCTGGGCGACAGCGTATTGCTGGCTGTCTACGCCCCATTCGGCAGCGATGAGACGCTGAGCCAGTTCCCTGACAACCAGACCCTGACAGCGGCGACCCACCCGCTGGTCACGGCACTGAAGCAGGTGGCGCTGGCCGGTACGCACGTGGTGGCACTGGTCGACCGCGTCGACGATTTCACCTGGCTGGTCGACATTCCGGCCGGCTCGTCCGAGGCCACCATCACCTCCCGCTGGAAGCAGGACATGTCCTCGGCGCGCAACCTGGCCGGATTTCTTGCCGAAGCGTGGCAGCGCCACCCCAGGGCCGCGATGGTGTTGGCCCTCGAAGGCCACGGTGCCGGCTACCTGCCAGAGATCGACCGGCGCCAACAGACGCCATCTCGGGTGACCGATGGCGGCAAGTTCGAGTGGCATTTCTCCGATACCGACGCAGCGCCCGTGCTGCCAGGCGGTTTTCCAATCCTGCCAGGCGGATTTCCGATCCTGCCCGGCGGCTTCCCGATACTTCCCGGCAACCACATGCCGCTGTCCACCTGGGGCATTGGCAGGGCCCTTGAACTCGCCCGCAGCCTGGGGGCACCTCGCCCGGCTGTGATCCACTTCAACAACTGCTTCAACATGTCGGTGGAGCTGTTGCACACGGTGGCGCCCCACGCCGACTTTGCGACCGGCTACATCAACTACAATTTCTACACCTCGGG
>CAYJEC010000301.1:0-4724 GCA_964369025.1 uncultured Ideonella sp.
CCATCAACGCCAGGCGCGTGGCGCAGTGGTCCCAAGCCATCGCCGCACCCGGCAAGCCGCAGCACCTGATGCTGCTGATCGCCGAGGTGAAGGAGATCGTGCGAGCGCTCTATGGCTTCAAGGCCGTGGTGAAACATGTGCCCGACCAGGCCTTCGCACTGGACGAACAGCTCTACCGCCGGCTCGGCCGGCGCTTCGAGTCAGCGCTGGCGCTTTGGGGTGCCGCCGATGACATCCACATGGTGATGATCGCGACATTCAGCGTTGCGGCGGCGGGCATCCCGACCATCGCGGAGCTGTCGCTGATGGCGGTCACACGGCACTGGCTTCCGGTCGAAGACGGATACGAGAAGCAACTGATTGAGCGGCTCGTCGCTGATGGGCGGTCCTTCGTGAAAGGGCTGAGATACATGCTCGCGCGCGATGCGCCATTCGTGCACGCAACATTGCTTGACGTGACAAACACGGGCATTCGGCTGCGAATCGCCGAATGGAATGAACGTCATCGCTGCGCGCAAGAGGAATCCAAGGAAGATGAAGCCACTGGCAGCGAATGGATATGGATCCCAGCTGACGGTTCGATACCTGGCTTGCCGTGCCCTGCGGTGCCGCGAAGCCTGACTCACCCAATCGGATCGGCCTCCCAGCGAACGCCGCACAGCGAGCATGTTCGCGATGAACCTTCGCGCTGAAGTGAACGATGATTGCCGCAGATATGCCGTCGATCTAAACGTAGTCGCGAAAGAAGTGTCGAACCACAGCCGAGAAGGGCACGTCCGCAACCTTTGGCTGTTCGGAAGCAACGTAGGCCTGCAGATGCTGCGGCGCGTTCTCGACGAACCACGTCAATGTCTTCACGTAGGGCTGGACCGCGTCTTCTCGTGCCTTACGCAGATACGCCGACTCTGCAAGGTTAAACACCCTCAGCGTCTCTCGGGCTCGCGCTTCTTCAACGACGCCCAGATCTTCCTTCAATTGAACGGTTCCGTCGGTCACAAAGAGTAGGAAATCATCCGCGTCCTCGTTCGCCGGATCAATCAGGTCATCGGGATTGAACTTGACCCTGGGACCTCCCGCTCGAACACATCCGTCCTTGAACTTGCCGCAGCTGCTCTCATCGTTGCAGGACCAAAACAGGTTGCTCCAAGTAAGGTCGAGTTGTGGATGATCAGCCTGGCAGCGGAAGTGCTCGATGTGTCCGTCACGAGGATCGGTAGCAGTTCGCCTCTCGCAGTATGCGCACCGTGCCAGTTGAATCGCCTGCAGGGCATCGCGAATCTCATCCTTCTCCGCGCGAGTGAGGTCAGCAAACCTCCGGCCAGGAGCCGCGTTCTGAAGGCATGCCGGTACCTGCGCGCCTATTCTGTCAAGCCTCCGCATCCCCCGCCTTCCCTCCATCAGTCAAGCCGTGAGTTGCACGAAACTCCTGAAAGCGTCGCAGCACCTCGATCTCGATGAGCACCGGGTTGTCCCCTCCGAAATGGGAAACGATCTTCTCCCATAGCTCAACGGCTTCGGGAGACTGCTGCTTCGACACCTGCAACAGCGCCCGATACTCGCTCAACCACTTCGCCTCCTCCACTTGGGGCACAGGGTCCACGTCCATGAGTCGGGCCAGAATGTCGGCACTTTCGATACCGCGCGTCTGATACCGAGGCTTCGTGACTGTTGCCGCGGCACCATCCAAGCGAATTAACCTAATCGACTCGTTGTCCACCGTCGACAGAACCTGCGGGCTATGGGTGGTGACGACAAACTGGATCTTCGGAAAAGCCTTTCTGATCAGATCGACCACGACCTGCTGCCATCTGGGGTGCAGGTGCATGTCTATCTCATCGATCAAGACAACGCCACCGGTCTCGCGGGCCGCTGCCTCTCCCAGATGCGGATTCAGTACGACGCAGCGATATGCCAGATCCGCCACGAGCGCGACCATGTTCTGGATTCCGTCACTTAGGAACTGCAGTGGCAGCCTACCCCGCGACTGGTGCTCGATGGAGATGAAGTCGCGCCCTATCAGTGAAGTCGCAGAGCCTTCCGCGCGTTCCCAGTTGATAGCCGTCCAGCCCGTGGGCTGAAGTGCCGTTCTAACAGCTTCGTGAACAGCCACGATCTGCTTCTCAATCCGCGACCCTGCATCGCCAAACTTAGAAGTGGCCGATCCGAGCTGAGTGAAGGCACCGCGATACCAGCCCAAGAAGGCACCGAATGACGATGTCGGGGAAGTCCAGTCTGCGTACCCCAGCCATCGGCCTTGCATGCTTCGATCAGGCCGGCTTCGTCGCAAAGCGCCTCCCATCGACGACCAGAGACGGTCAGTTCGATAGAAGGCGACGACTGGAAGCAAGCAGCCGCTGTCAGCCAGGGCCAAACGTCGGAGTTCCCGCGCCTCTGCCGTCGCTGCCGTCAGGTCTCGGCGCGATCCGCCGGCGTAGGCCGACAGCGACGCCCGGGAACGCGCCCAGCCAAGCGAAACACCCCGCACCTCGCCATGAGCCTTCAGCCTCATCGGCAGACACGGCTGCATATGAACTTCGCCTTCAAGCTCGACGCGTACGGAATCTGCGCGGAGGGTGTGTGGCCTCACACCGCTAAGCTCCGAGACGATGGGGTCCAGCGCGAGAGACGCTGCTGCGAGCACTGCGCTCTTGCCCTGCGCGTTCTCCGCCACCAGCACCGTGAGTTCTGGGTGGAACTCGATTGCGCCAATCGCAAAGCAACGGAAGTTCTCCAGTTCCAGCTTTGTGAGAGAAAGCTGCCGCGCACTTGAATCCGAATGCTGTCGGCTCATTCGTTTCGCCTAGTCAAACTCCGCCGCCTTGAACTTCAGCACGTTGCAGTTTTCCTTCACCGCACGCTGTAGCCCGTCGTCGAAGCCAGTGGCTGATTCGGCCTGAATCTCGATTGCAATCTTCACCTTGACCCCAGTGCGCGTGGTGAATTGTTGAACGACCTCATCGACCAGATCGGCGAACTGCTTTTTGGCCAGGATGGCGTCAAGTTCAATGGTGCCGTAGAACTGCTTCTTGGAGGCCTGGCCAGCGGTACCGGTGCCAGTCCCGTAACCGCCCTTGGCCGAGTCCTCGGCACGGGCAGTGCCGCCGCCTCCGGTAGTCACCGTTGTGGATGCGCCGCCGCCACTGTCTACGGCCTTAGCGCGCGAGGCTTCCTCGGCCGCACGCAGTGCCTCCATGTAGGCCGCCGCTGCGAACGGCTCTATCAGCAGCAGCGACGAGTCCATGATCAGCGACGTGCGCTTGCCATAGCTGAACCCCACGAAGCGGCCGTCTTCTTTGCCCTGAGAGAAGCCGAAAAAGTCTCGGCTCTCGGCGCCGGCCGCCATCGTCAGCTGGAAGACGGTGTCGTCCTTCAGGCGCGGCAGATAGAGTTGCTGGCAGCTCTGCTGCCAGACATTCAGGGCGCTGGTCTCCTTGACGTCGTCCTTCCAGAACCAGTCCTTCAGCACCTTGGCCAGGTGGATCGGCGCCCACTCGTTAATGAGCAGCTCGTTTTCCTTGAGCACGCGCTCGACTTCCTGCGCCCAGTTCTGCGCGCCGGGGTTGACCTGGAAGTGCTCCCATCGCAGCTCGGACAAGCCCTTGCCGGGCCGGGCCTCCTGCATCGGCGCCACGATCCACTTGTAGGTCTCGCGGATCATCCGGCGCACGGTCTCCTCGGCCTGCTCCAGGCTGGCGTTCGCCTGCTTGGCCATCAGGTTGTCGAGGACGATGCGGTTGTCCTTGTAGTCGGCAACGATGCTGCGCCAGGCCAGAAACGAGCGGACGTGGTCCTTCAGCCGGCTGACGCTGTCGTAGTCGGCTGCCAGGAAGATCAGGCGGTTCTGCTTGAAGCGGGGCTGGTCGCCGCGCTTCTTCAGGATCTCTGCCGCGCGGTCAATGGCCAGGCTCTGGCCGCTTTTGCTGAATGCCGCGTCGGGCGGCAGCACAACCAGGCGCAAGGCCCAGTCGTCGGGCACGTCGCCGCTGTCGGTGAAGACGTGGATGCCGCCGAACACACCGCTGGCAAAGCCGCGCTGCACACGTTCGCGGACGGTCGGGAACACGTCCTCCTTGTCCTGGAAGCGGCGCTTGCGCTCTTCCATCTCGCGCCGCAGGTTCGGCCGCGTGTCGAGCCAGAAGCGGTTATTGGCTTGGTTGAGGTAATGCAGCCGGTCACCCAGCCGGCGCAGTGCATCCTTGAACAGCCCGACTTGCTGCCCGGGTTGAACGATGCCGAGCATCACGCGTTCGAGCTCCAGGCCACGCACCAGCTGGTTCGTGGTGCTGGGCGCGCTGCCCAGGAACACGGCGCGCGCCGCGCGGCGGCAGGCCTGCACGCTACCGAAGCGGGTGTCCTTGTTCTCGATCTCGGTGGTCTCGGCGCGCTCGCCGTCCACGTCGCGTTCAAGCACCGGGTCCCAGCCTTGCGGCAGGTAGTAGATGACCTCGTTGCGTACGTCGGCGTCGTACAGCGGCAGGCTGCCCGGCATGATCAGCGGGTCGTTGTTGCCGTCCTTCCACAGGCGGTGGATCACCTTGGCCATCATCTTCAGCACGCCGCGCGTGCGCTGGAAGTTGTCTAGCGTGGACCAGTCCTCGTAGAGCCGGTCGAACACCTCTGGGTGGATGGGGTAGGCGTGGACCAGGCGCTCGAAGTAGCGGCTCTCCTGGGTCTCCTGCGGGAAGTCGTCGCGGTTGGCGGTATAGAAGTCCGCGAAGGCTCGG
>CAYJEC010000302.1:0-4122 GCA_964369025.1 uncultured Ideonella sp.
GCCACGTTGTCCAGCGCGCTGAACTCGGGCAGCAGGTGGTGGAACTGGTAGACGAAACCCAGGTGCCGGTTGCGCCAGCGACCCTGCGCAGCGGCGTCCAGCGCGTCCATGCGCTGCCCCATCAGTGTGACGCTGCCGCTGGTCGGCGCATCCAGCCCGCCCAGCAGGTGCAGCAGCGTGCTCTTGCCCGAGCCAGAAGCGCCAACGATGGCCAGGGTCTGGCCGGCGTACACCGTGAGATCCACGCCGTGCAGCACCTGCACATCCAGCGGGCCTTCGTGGAAGCGCTTGGTCAGGCCGATGCACTGGAGAACCACCTGCTCATTCATACCGCAGTGCCTCGGCGGGGTTGACGCGGCTGGCGCGCCAGCTCGGGTAGAGCGTGGCCAGGAAGGCCAGGGCCAGGGCGATCAGGCCGATCGGCAGGATGTCGCCCATCTGCGGATCGCTGGGCATGCGGCTGATGACGTAGACGCTGCTGGGCAGGAAGGCCACGCCCAGCAGCCGCTCGATGGCCGGCACGATCACGCCCACGTTGAATGCCACGAGCAGGCCGAAGCCGACACCGGCCAACGTGCCGATCACGCCCGCGGTCGCCCCCTGCACCACGAAGATACCCATCACTGAACGCGGGCTGGCGCCCAGCGTTCGCAGGATGGCGATGTCGGCGCGCTTGTCGGTCACCGTCATCACCAGCGTCGAGACCAGGTTGAACGCCGCCACCGCGACGATCAGCGTCAGGATGATGAAGAGCATGCGCTTCTCGATCTGCACCGCGTCGTACCAGGCGGCGTTGGTGCGTGTCCAGTCGCGCACACGCACCTGCGGGCCCAGCGCCTCGGCCAGGCGGTACCCCACTTCGCGCGCCTCGTGCACGTCGGCCAGCTTCAGCTGCACCCCCGTCGGGCCCTCGGTGCGGTACAGGCGCGCCGCATCGTCGAGGTGGATCAGCGCCAGGGCGCTGTCGTACTCGTAATGGCCGACGTTGAAGATGCCAACCAGGGTGAACTGCTTCAGGCGCGGCACCACGCCAGCCGGTGTCACCTGGCCGCCCGGGGCGATCAGGGTCACCGGGTCGCCCACCTTCAAGCCCAGTGCCCGTGCCAGTTCGCCGCCCAGAACCACGTTCCAGGCCCCGGGCACCAGCTTGGCCAGCGTGCCATCGGCCTGCAGCGAAGCTGCCAGATCGGTGATGCTGGCCTCGGCCTCGGGAAGGACGCCGCGCACCACCGCGCCGCGCATGTCCTCGCCCCGCGCCAGCAGCGACTGCATGGCGATGAAGGGTGCGGCCGCGCGCACCGACGGATCTTGCTTCGCCCGGGCGGCCAGCGCCTGCCAGTCGGCCAAGGCGGCGCCATTGGGCTCCAGCAGTTCGACATGCGCGATGGCCGAGAGCATGCGGTCGCGCACCTCCTTCTGGAAACCGTTCATCACACTCAGCACGATGATCAAGGCGGCCACGCCCAGGGCGATGCCGATCACCGAGACGAAGGAGATGAACGAGATGAAGCCGTTGCGCCGGCCGGCACGACCGGCGCGCGTGTAGCGCCAGCCGATCTGCCACTCGTAGGGCAGTTGGAACGAAAGACTCATGAGGTGGCCATGCTACCGGAGCGGCCACGCCTCACGCCGATAATCTGCCAATGCACCTGGTGCTTCCCTTCTCCTCTGCCACGTCGCCCGCCGCCGGCCAGGCTCTGTCCACCCTTCAATTGCCCACGCTCGAGCGCCTGCTGGCGCAGCTTGACCCTGGCCTGCGCGACGAAGGCGACGAACTGGCCCTGAGCCTGCCGCATGAAAGAGTGCTGGCGCGAGCCTGGGGCTGGCCGATCGTCGATGGCAAGCTCCCGCTCGCTGCCCTGGCGGCCCGACGCGACGGCCTGCAGGCTGAGCCCGATGACGCCGGCTGGGGGTTGTTGAGCCCCACGCACTGGCACGTGGGCACCGAGCAGATTTCGCTGGGCGATCCGGCCGCGCTGGTGCTGGACGCAAGCGCCTCACGCGCCTTCTTCGATGCCCTGGCCCCGCTGTTTGCCGACGATGGCTGGGCCTTGAAATGGGGTGCCCCAGCGCGTTGGTATGCCACGCACCCCAGCCTGCGCGATGTGCCCACCGCCTCGCTGGACCGCGTGATCGGCCGCAACGTGGACCTGTGGCTGGGCGCGCACCCGGTGGCGCGCCTGGTGCGCCGCCTGCAGGCCGAGGCGCAGATGCTGCTGCACGACCACCCGCTGAATCAGGCTCGGGAAGCCGAAGGCCTGCTGCCGGTCAACTCCTTCTGGCTCAGCGGCACCGGCATCACCCAGGAAGCCGGCACCGGCATACCGCCCGAGGTGGACGATTGCCTGCGTGCGCCGGCACTGGCCGAAGACTGGGCCGCCTGGGCTGAGACCTGGGCCGCCCTCGATGCCGGCCCGCTGGCCGCACTGCTGGCCCGGGCCGAAGCCGGCGAAGCGGTGCAATTGACGCTCTGCGGCGAACGGAACGCCCAGACCTTTGGCGCAGCGCCACGCCCCTGGTGGCGCCGCGGCATCCTGGCCCCCCGGCGCGCGGACCCCGCACCCTGGCTGGCCGCGCTCTGATCCCACCCGTGCGATGCCCTCCCCCACCCTGCTGACCCGTGACGTTCCACCGCGCACCGCCTTCGCACTGGAGCAGTGCGGCGTGCACCCCTTGCTGGCGCGTCTGTTCGCCGCCCGTGGGGTGCGCCATGCCGAGGATCTGGACGACGGCCTGGCCCGCCTGCTGCCGCCCTCCCAACTGCACGGCACCGAGGCAGCTGCGAAGTTGCTGGCCGACGCGATCGATAAAGGCCGGCGCCTGTGCGTGGTGGCCGACTACGACTGCGACGGCGCCACCGCCTGCGCCGTGGCCCTGCGCGGCCTGGTGATGCTCGGTGCAGCCAGGTCCGACGTCGGCTACGTGGTGCCCGACCGCCAGGTGCACGGCTACGGGCTCACCCCTGCCATCGTCGACCTGGCGCAAGCGCAGCGGCCAGGCGTGCTGATCACCGTGGACAACGGCATCGCCAGCATGGCCGGCGTGGCCCACGCCCGCGCGCTGGGCATCCAGGTGCTGGTCACCGACCACCACCTGCCGGCGCAGGAGAACGGCGCCATCGTGCTGCCCGATGCCGACGTGATCGTCAACCCGAACCAGCCGGACTGCGCGTTCCCCAGCAAGGCCCTGGCCGGCGTCGGCGTGATGTTCTATACCTTGCTGGCGCTGCGTGCCGAATTGCGTGCGCGGGGCCGCTTCGACGCCGCATCCCAGCCCAAGCTGGACGCGCTTCTGGATCTGGTGGCGCTGGGCACCGTGGCCGACGTGGTCAAGCTCGACGCCAACAACCGCCGCCTCGTCGCGCAGGGGCTCAAGCGCATCCGCGCCGGCCGCATGCAGCCGGGTGTGGCCGCGCTGTTCAACGCCGCCGCGCGCCGCACCGAGCGCGCCTCGGCCTTCGACTTCGGCTTCGCTCTCGGGCCGCGCATCAACGCCGCCGGCCGGCTGGCCGACATGACCCTGGGCATCGAGTGCCTCGTCACCGACGACCCGCTGCGCGCCACCGAGTTGGCGCAGCAACTGGACGCGATCAACCGCGAGCGGCGCGTGGTCGAGTCCGGCATGAGGGAACAGGCCGAGCTGCTGCTCGACACGCTGCTGAAGCGCCTGGGATCAGAGGAAGACGCACCGCCTGCATTGGTGCTGTTCGACCCTGGCTTTCATGAAGGCGTGGTCGGCATCGTCGCCGGGCGCATGAAAGACAGCCTGCATCGGCCGACCTTCGTCTTTGCGGTCGGTGCCGACGGCCTTCTGAAGGGCTCCGGCCGCTCGATCCCGGGCTTTCACCTGCGCGACGCTCTGGACCTGGTCAGCAAGCGCCACCCCGGTGTGCTGCGCAAGTTCGGCGGCCACGCCATGGCCGCTGGCTGCACCGTGGCCGAGTCGGACATCGGCACATTCGACACGGCGCTGCAGGCGGTGGCGCGCGAATGGCTGCTGCCCGCCGCTCTGCAGCGCCAATTGGCCACCGACGGCCCGCTGGCGCTCGAGTACTTCAATGCCGACACCGTGACGCGGCTCGACGCCGAGGTCTGGGGCCAGGGGTTCGAAGCGCCGGTGTTC